>JAKECL010000288.1 GCA_030460725.1 Propionibacterium sp. | reverse complement strand
GCGGACCCATGTGTGGTCACCCCGTCGGGGACGATCCTGGAAGGAACACTGCCAGGACGGACTTCGCCGCGATCTCGGACGGACTTCGGCGTTCTTCTGGACGGACTTCGACGCGAAAGGGGACGGACTTCGCGGTGTGCTAGGGGTGGGACGGCAGGACCGGGCAGGCGATTCCGGTGCGCGTGTGGCACTGGTAGCCATCGGGGTGCTTCCACAGATACCCCTGGTGCTCCGGTTCTGCCTGCCAGAACGGGCCGACCTCACCGGCCGGGGCGATCTCGGTGGTGATGGGACCGAAGCCGGCCGCAGCAACCTCTTCGGCGTAGGCGTCGCGCGTGGTCAGGGCCGCGACCAGCTGCCCCTGGGTGGTGGTCCAGATTGCGCTGCGGTACTGCGTGCCGATGTCGTTTCCCTGGCGGTTGCCCTGGGTCGGGTCGTGGATCTCGAAGAACGTGGCGATCAGGTGTGACGCATCCGTGAGGTGCGTGTCGAAGACGACGCGGACGGTCTCCGCGTGCCCGGTCCTGCCCGTGCACACCTGTTCGTACGTGGGGTGAGGCGTCCTCCCGCCCATGTAGCCGGTGGCCGTGGCCAGCACACCGGGGGTCTCCCAGAAGACCTTCTCGACTCCCCAGAAGCAACCAGCAGCCAGGAAGATCTCCTCGCGACCCGCAGACACGGGCAGGTCCAGCGCCGTGCCCAGGACCACGTGCAGTCCGGGGTCGGGGACCGAGGCATGGACGGAGTCGTGGAACGTGAACATGAGAGCCTCCTGTGTCGTCGCTGGGCCCAATTGCAGCACGCAGCCCTCGTCGGCGCACTGGGAGTCCGTTCCGGACGCACGCCCGGGCTCCCCACCCGGCACCCGACCCGCCCTGGTCCACCTGGACGCGTCCGGGTGCCCCGACCCCCTGTACTCTGGGAAGCCCGAGGGTCCAGTGGAAGGACTGCCTGATGACACCGCGTATGCCCGCCAGGGGACGAGGGCGCTTCGGCGAACTCTTCGACAGGCTCTCCGCCCAGCGGGGTGAGGAACACGACGACTTCCAGGCCGAGGAGGCCGTCCGCTTCCTCGACCAGAATCCCATGCGTGCCCAGGCGAAGGCTGCCTCGGTCGTCTCCTGGCCCCTGCGGGTCGCCTCTGCCTGGTCCTGGCGCTTCCTGGTGGTGCTGGCCGCGACGGCGGCGGCCGCGTGGATCGCCATGAAGCTCTCGGTGGTCGTCCTGCCGGTGGCCATCGCACTGCTGCTCACCGTCCTGCTGGAACCGCTGGTCGCGCTCCTGGTCCGCCGCGGCCATCTCTCGCGTACGGCTGCCGCGGCCGCAGGCCTGCTCCTGGCGCTGGTCGCGGTCATCGCCCTGGTCTCCCAGGCCGCCGCCCAACTCTTCGTGCAGTTCCCCGACCTGCTGACCAAGGCCGCGGACGGCCTGGAGAAGGCACTGGACTGGCTGAAGACCGGCCCCTTGGCACTCGACACCTCGGTGATCGACAAGGCATTGACCAGCATGCAGGAGGAGATCACGAAGTTCCTCCAGTCCAACTCCTCGGTGCTGGCCTCCGGTGCCCTGAGTGTGACCTCCTCGCTGATCTCCATCGTCACCGGATCACTCATCACCCTCTTCTGCCTCTTCTTCTTCCTCAAGGAGGGACGACGCATCTGGCTGTGGGTGATCCGCCTGCTGCCGGCCCCGGCACGTGCCCCCATGCACGAGTCCGCCATCCGTGGGTGGGTGACACTGGGCAGCTACGTGCGCACCCAGATCAAGGTGGCCGCCATCGACGCGGCCGGCATCGGCCTGGGTGCCTTCTTCCTGGGCGTCCCCATGGCGCTGCCGATCACGGTCCTGGTGTTCTTCGGATCCTTCATCCCCATCGTCGGTGCGTTCATCTCCGGGTCCGTGGCGGTCCTGGTCGCTCTGGTGGACCAGGGCCCGGCCAAGGGGCTCATCATGCTGGTCATCATCCTGGCGGTCCAGCAACTGGAGGGCAATGTCCTGCAGCCTTGGCTCATGTCCAGTGCGGTGTCCCTGCACCCGGTCGCGGTGCTGCTGGTGGTGACGGGTGCAGGTTCCGTTGCGGGCATCGTCGGCGCGGTCTTCGGCGTCCCGATCGCGGCCTTCCTCAACGCCACCTTCCTGTACCTGCACGGCTACGACGGCCTGCCTTGGCTGGCGACGAAGACCGATCGTCCGGGAGGGCCCCCGGGGATGCTCGACTCCATGGTCGCAGCCTCATACTCAGGTTCGCAGGACGGACGCCACGCCGGTGGCGCCACCGGTGCATCCCCTGAAGGCCCTGGACTTCCGAGCGACGTCCACGCTGGCGCCACGTCCTCACCGACCGTGCGTCAGGACACGCCCGCAGGCAGGCCCACCCCTGCCCTCGGCGAGTCCGGGACGCCGGGCACCACCACCCAGCAACCGGGGCCAGGACCTGCAACTGACGAGGACACGCCGCTCTAGCCAGGTGCAGCCGTCCATCAGGGTGGTGGCACACGGCTGATGGGCGGTTGGCCGTCGAGTGTGCTGCGGCGTCGTCCAGTGGTGTAGTGCTGGAGCCTGGAGCCTGGAGCCTGGAGCCTGGAGCCTGGAGCCTGGAGCCTGGAGCTTCGGCGCGAGGGCGAGCCGCGGAGACACCACAGGTGCGGGAGGTCGGAGAACAAGAAGTGAGGCCCCCCCCCCCCCCGGGGGGGGGGGGGCCGGGGGGGGGGGGGGGGGGCGCCCGCGCCCCGGGGGCCCACCACGCGGGGGGAGCCCCACCGGGGGCGCCCCCGGGGGGGCGGGCGGCGGCAGACCCCACGGGGGGGGGGGGCGGGAAACAACCAGGGCGGCCACCGCCCCCCGGTGGGGGGGGGGCCTCATGACTGCGGGGAGGATGCCTCAGGCGCCGTAGGGCACACAGTCGAGGATCTCGACCTCGATGGTCCGCCCGTTGGGTGCCTCGTAACTGAGGGTGTCACCGATCTTCGCACCGTTGACAGCCGCACCCAGCGGTGCGCCGACGGAGAACACCTGGACGCCCAGGTCGCCTCCCGCATCGCGGGAGCCCAGCAGGAACTTCTGCTCCCTGCCTGCAACCAGTGCAGTGACGACCATACCGGGCTCGACCACGCCGTCATTGGCGGGGACCTCGCCGACCTCGGAGTTCTTCAGCAGCTCCTCCAACTGGAGGATGCGGGTCTCGTTCATCGACTGCTCATTGCGCGCGGCATGGTAACCGCCGTTCTCCCGGAGGTCACCCTCCTGACGCGCCGCATCGATGAGGTGCGCGATCTCCGGGCGGCGCTTGGTGGTTCGTTCCTCCAACTCCGCAGACAGCGCGTCGTGCTGTGCCTGCGTGAGCCACTTGGTATCCGCCATGTGTACCTCCAAAAAAGTGACCGGCACCGATGCGGTGCCGGCGTGATGATGTCGGACCAGTCTAGCAACTGTGGATCCCGGTGGGCAGGATGTCAACGATCGTCCTGCCCCATGAGTCGGCTCGTGCCCGCACGCGGGTGCTCCAGCCATCCGTGCGGGTGCCCCGGGATGCTCCCCGGGATGCGCT
>JAKECL010000287.1 GCA_030460725.1 Propionibacterium sp. | reverse complement strand
CGAACACCGTGTGGCGGACACGACCCCGCACCCGGAGCGCCTCAAGGTGCGTGCCGTAGGAGGGCTCCTCGCACAGGCCGGTCCCGGAGAACCAGAACAGCTGCGCCCCGACGACCTGGTCGCGGGGGAGGTCCTCGGGTGTGATCTGGAGATCGGGGGCCGAGGGCTGGCGGTAGAAGAAGAAGGGGAAGTGATCTGGCGGAATGATCTCGCAGAACGTGACCGGGGTGTTCAGCGTGTGAGAGACGACCACGTACTCATCGGAGACCCCGAGGCGACGCATCTCCTGGCGGACCCACCTCCCGAAGGGATCGTCCCCAACCCCTGTGAGGGTGGCGCAGTCCTCACCGAGTCTCGCTGCCGCGACGGCAACGTTCATCGGGGACCCACCCAGGAACTTGCCGAAGGACGTGACCTCCTCCAGCGTCACCCCTGTCTGCAGGGGATAAATGTCCACTCCGCACCGACCAACTGTCAGAACATCATGCATGACTGATCACTCCTCACTCCAGCGTGGGCAGCCCCTTCGCTGCTTCGACAGCAACACTGGGACCGCATGTTTGTAATGTCAATCCATTTGCAGTCACCAGGTTTCCTCCTTCTGACCGTCGTTTCTGTCGCATGTTCCGCACGATCCTGCGCGGTCTTCGCGACTGATACACATCGAACCTGTCGGGAGATACTGAGACCAGCGCGCCTTGTTCCTACGCGGGTCGTCTTTGTCAATATGTATTAAAGGTCTGCCACTAGCCGAGACGCCGGACACGCACGCCGGGGGTGTCCATCCATACGCCCGCCTCCACTTCCAGCATGCACCGACGTCCACTTCGAGCTCCCTGGGGCCGGACGGGGAGAAGGATCTTCTGCACCGGCCCGCATCTCCCGACACTTCTCGGGTCTACTTCTCCATGTGTTGTCAATAGAACATGTCGGTACCACGGACGGTAGGATTGTCGGACGCAATCGCAGCCCAGATGGAGGTCTCCGTGCCCGAGGACGAGTCCTTGCTCAACTCCCCCTACGTGGCGGAGCTGTCGCTCGATCGCCATTCACCTGTTCCGCTGTACCACCAGGTCTCCGCGCCGATCGCCGATCTCATCACCCGTGGTCGCTTGGAACCCGGCCAACTCCTCGAGGACGAGGTCTCCCTCGCGCAGCGGCTCGCAATCTCCAGGCCCACTGCGCGTCGCGCCATGCAGGAGCTGGTGTCAAAGGGCCTGGTGACACGACGCAGGGGGTCCGGGACGCGCGTTACGCCGTCGCACGTCCGACGTCCGCTGTCCCTGACGTCACTCAACGATGACCTGGTTCGGGCGGGGTTCACGCCACACACCGTCGTGCTCCGGTATGAGACGCGGCTGGCGACACGTCAGGATGTGGAGAGGCTGGGTTGTTCCTCGCAGACCGAGGTCGTGAGGATCGAGAGGAGCAGGTCCCTCGATGACCGTCGTCTGGCGATCCTGACGAACCTCATCCCGGCCGACATCGCTCCGTCCCTGACCGACCTCTCCTCCCAAGGACTGTATGAGTGTTGGAAACGCATTGGGATCCGTCCTGTCACGGCCGAGCAGTCCATCGGTGCCCGGACCGCGCTTCCCGAGGATGCTGAGGCACTGTCCCTCCCGGTGGGTGCACCCCTGCTGACCATGGAACGGACGTCCTACGACAGTGAGGGGCGAACTCTCGAGTTCGGTTCGCACATCTACAACGCGGACCTGTACTCATTCCACCTGAGGCTCTTCGCAGACTGAGGCCCACACTGTCCGTGCCGCCCTTCCACGGCACGCAGTTCTCCTCGATTCAGGCGACGCCAGCTGCGCGCTCGAGCTGTCCTTCAACCTCTTCGAGGGAGAGCCCCTTCGTCTCCGGCACCAGCTTCCAGTAGAAGAGGAAGGCCAGGACGTTCAACACAGCGAAGACCAGATACGTGCGCGTGCCCCCGAGGTTCTGGAGCATCAGGGGGAACGTCAAGGCGACGACGCCGTTGAGCAGCCAGTTCGCACACACCGCAACACCCTGGGATGCGCCGCGGATCGCAGCGGGGAAGATCTCGGAGAGAAGCACCCAGTGCACGGTGCCCGACTGCTTGATGAAGACGAAGACGCTGATCACGATGAGGATCGACCAGGGGACCCAGATCATGACACCCTCGAACTCCCCACCGTCAGCACCCCCCACCTGCGTGAAGAGCGCAGCCAGTACCAGCAGTGAGACCACGATCCCCGCCGCCTGGTACATCCCGACGTGTCGCCTCTGGAAACGCGCGACGACCCAGAGTCCGATTGCCGCACCGATGGTCGCCACCAAACCGGTGACGACATTCAGTGTGATCGCATCCTCCGTTCCGAATCCGGCGGCGTGGAGGATCTTGGGCATGTACCACATGGCTGTGTTGATGCCTGTGAACTGGTCGAAGGAGGCCAGCAGGATGCCGATGAGGAGGACCCTGCGTGTCCACCGCACACGGCACACGCGCCTGAGGGTCCACTCCCCTGTCGCGCCGCTCGTGGTGCCCCTGCGGAGATCGGCCATCTCGCGGACCTCGGAGAGCACCTCGTTCTCGTTCTCGTTCTCGCGAACCTGCTTGAGGGCGCCGATGGCCTCGAGGAACCGCTCGTTCGCACCGAGCCAGCGGGGCGACTCGGGCATGAGGCGCATACCCAGCCACAACGCGATGGCCGGAATGGTGGCCAGCACCAGCATCCAGCGCCACGCACTTCCGTTCCCCCCCGACACCAACAGACCCGCGATCGTGGACGCCGTGTCCCAGGACAGCACGTCCCCCGAGGCGTGGACACCGCTGGGATCCTGGGCGACGACAATCTCGGGCCCGGAGTGGATGCGCGCCACCACGGCGTTCATCGACACTGCCAACAACTGTCCGAACACGATCATGAACTGGTCAAGGGCCACGAGGGGACCTCGCACACGCTTCGGCGCGGTCTCGGAGAGGTAGAGGGGCACCGTCGAAGATGCCCCACCCACGGCCCAGCCGAGCACCAGACGGAAGACGCACAGAACGGCGAGGCTCGGGGACAGCGCGCACCCGACCGTTCCCACGACGAAGACGAGGGCGAGCACGAGGAGATTCGCCCGCCGACCGATCCGGTCTGTGACATGTCCCCCGATGAGAGCTCCGAGGGCGGCCCCCAGGGCGAGGACGGAGGTCACGATGCCCTCGGACACAGCGTCGAGCGCAAGACCCCCTGCAGCCTGCGGGAGGTACATGTAGGGCAGGGCCCCAGCGATCACTCCGGTGTCGTATCCGAACAGGAGTGAACCCATGGTGGCCGCCAGCGCGAGGAACAGCAGCTTCCGGCGCGGACCGGACGGTGGCGTCCCGTCGACCAGAGAGGGGAGGTCAGCGTCGTCGGGTACGGCACCCTCGGGAGAACCCGTGAGGGGAGATGTCATCGTGATGCCTCCATTGGACCAACGAGGTCCTCAATGCCCTTCTGGTCACACCCGTGGCCATCCGGGCGTCAGTCTCACACACGCTCCGGACCCGCAGCGAATCCGTAGCCCCACCACGTGGCAGTGTCTCCGGGAGA
>JAKECL010000286.1 GCA_030460725.1 Propionibacterium sp. | reverse complement strand
CCGAGATCGAGGCGACACCCGGCTCCCTCATCGTGCCCTTCCTGCGTGAGGACCACCCCGGACGCGTGCGTGCGCAGAGGGAGGTCCACCTCGACGAGGGCGACCCCGCGTTGCGCGTGCACGTGGGGGACCGGTTCAACCTGCACGACGTCACCGCCCGGTTCCCGCTGGGGGTGATGACGGTCGTCACCGGCGTCTCGGGTGCCGGCAAGAGCGCCCTCGTCCTCGACAGTCTGGTTCCCGCCCTGGAGGCACGCGCCGAGGGGCGCCCACTGCCCGCCCACGTGCAGGACCTCGACGAGGGCGGGATCCACCGTGTGGTCACGGTGGATGCCACCCCCATCGGTCGCAACGCGCGCTCCGCACCCGCCACCTACTCCGGGGTCTTCGACCCGATCCGCAGGCTCTTCGCCGCCACCCCGCAGGCCCGGGAGCGCGGATGGAAGACCGGGCACTTCTCCTACAACACGGCCGCCGGGCGCTGCCCCACCTGCCAGGGTCTCGGCGAGCTCAGCCTGGACCTCCAGTACCTGCCCGACGTTCCCATGCGCTGCCCGGACTGCGACGGGAAGCGTTACAACCCCGAGACGCTGGAGGTCACCTGGGAGGGCCGCACCATCGCCGACGTGCTGGGCCTGGAGGTCTCCCGCGCCGCCGAGGTCTTCGCCGGGGAGCAGGCGATCGCGCGCGTGCTGCAGTCCCTGGTGGACGTGGGCCTGGGCTACCTGCGTCTGGGGGAGCCGACTCCGTCCCTGTCCGGGGGTGAGGCGCAGCGTCTGCGCCTGGCCACCGAGCTGCGTCGCGGTCAGCGCCACCAGCTCTTCGTCTTCGACGAGCCCTCGATCGGCCTGCACCCGCGCGACATCCACACGCTGCTGGGGGTCTTCGACTGCCTGCTCGACGCCGGGGCGACCATCATCGTCATCGAGCACGACACCGACATGATCGCCAACGCCGACCACGTCATCGACATCGGCCCCGGTGCCGGGGACGAGGGCGGCCACGTGATCGCCACCGGGACGGTGGAAGAGATCCGGGCCGATGCGGGCTCGGTGATCGGACGGTGGTTGTAGGGCCCGGTGCTGAGGGCTCGGTGGTGAGGGCTTGCTCGTGAGCGGGTTCCGCGGGCGATTCGCACCGGCTGCGCGACCTCCGGGAGCCCGCTGAGCCGGCGGGGTCGGTGACAGCACTGGGCGGCCACCGTCTCCCGTCGGGACGGCGGCCGCCCATGGGTGCCACGTGGTGCGGGTGGCCCGCCTGCTGCTCAGTGGCCGGCCGGCGCCGGGTCCGACCCGTTGGTGGCTGGGGCGGTGGCGTCCGAGGAGGTCGCGCCTGCCTTGGAGCGGTAGGTCCTCTCGATGCTGTCCCCGACCTCCTGGTCGATGTTGCGCCAGTACTCGAAGACGTGGGAGAGCACGGGCTCCACGACGCCGTCCAGGAGGGAACCGGTCACGGTGTCGACGAGGCGGGTGCGCTGGGCATCGTCCATGACGTCACGCACCAGGGTGTGGGCCTGGCCGAAGTCGTCGTCCTCGGCGTGCAGGGTGTAGGCGGTGCGCACCAGCTCGCCGTCGGCCTCCCACCCGTTGTCCACCGGACCCTGCTGGTCCTGGTAGGCGCGACCGTAGGAGTTCGGCGCGTAGACCGGGGCGTCCCCGCTGTGCAGGAACTGCATCGCGCCCTCCTTGTCGTAGGAGTTCGTCGGCGTGACCGGCCGGTTCACCGGCAGCTGGTTGAAGTTGGTGCCCAGACGGTTGCGCTGGGCGTCGGCGTAGGCGAAGGTGCGGCCCAGCAGCATCTTGTCGGGGGAGACCCCGATGCCCGGGACGGTGTTGGCGGGGCTGAAGGCCGCCTCCTCGATCTGGGCGAAGTGGTTCGTCGGGTTCTGGTTCAGCGTGAAGTGGCCGACCGGGATCCGCGGGTAGTCCGCCTTCGACCAGACCTTGGTGAGGTCGAAGGGGTTGAAGCGGTAGGTCTTCGCGTCCTCGTAGGGCATGACCTGGACCTCGACGCGCCAGGTGGGGAAGTCGCCCCTGTTGATGGCGTCGAACAGGTCGCGGCGGTGGAAGTCGGAGTCCTTGCCGGCGAGTTCCGCGGCCTCCTCATTGGTGAGGTTCTCCACGCCCTGCTCGGTGAGGAAGTGGTACTTCACCCAGAACTTCTCCCCGGCCTCGTTGATCCACATGTAGGTGTGGGATCCGTAGCCGTTCATGTTCCGCCAGGTGCGGGGCAGGCCGCGGTCACCCATGAGGTAGGTGACCTGGTGGGCGGACTCCGGTGAGAGCGTCCAGAAGTCCCACTGCATGTTGTTGTCGCGCAGGCCGGAGGCGGGCATGCGCTTCTGGGAGTGGATGAAGTCGGGGAACTTCATGGGGTCGCGCACGAAGAAGGTCGGGGTGTTGTTGCCGACGATGTCGTAGTTGCCGTCCTGGGTGTAGAACTTCAGGGCGAAACCGCGCACGTCACGCCAGGTGTCGGGCGAACCCAGCTCACCGGCGACGGTGGAGAAGCGGGCCAGCATCGGGGTGCGGGTGCCGGGCTGGAAGAGCTTCGCCTTGGTGTACCTCGAGACGTCCTCGGTGATGACCAGCTCACCGAAGGCGCCGGACCCCTTGGCGTGGGGGCTGCGCTCCGGGATGCGCTCCCGGTCGAAGTGGGCGAGCTTCTCCACCAGTGCGACGTCGTGGAGCATGAGGGGTCCGTCGGGCCCCACACTCAGCGAGTTGGCGTCGGACTCACGAGGGGCGCCCGCCTGCGTGGTGGAGGGCCTCGTCGAGTCGTGCTGGGCGGTGGGATCGAACGTGGTCACGGTGTTTCCTCCTGGGTTGGGTGACATGACGGGTCGGTGACGCACTCCCGGTGGGGAGGACGCAGGAAATGGGGATGCGGATCCGTGGGCTCAGGATCCGGCGCGATGCTCCGCGGCAGCTGCCCGTTCCCGGCAGGACGGGCACACGCCTCGGAAGAGGACGTCGACGGCCTCGATGGTGAAGCCGTGGTCGTCGGAGGGCTCGAGGCAGGGGGCCTCACCGACCACACATGCGACGTCCTCCAGGCGGCCGCACATGCGGCACAGCAGGTGGTGGTGGTTGTCGTGGTGGTGCACCTCGTAGCGTGAGGCGCTGCGCGAGCCGGTGGAGACACGGCGCAGCAGCCCGGCATCGGTGAGTGCCTGCAGGACGCCGTAGACCGCCTGGGTGGAGACAGAGCCGAGGCGCTCGCGTACGGCGGTGGCGATCTCATCGGTCTCGGCGTGCTGACGCTCGGCGACGACGTCCAGGACGGCCAGCCGGGGTGCCGTCACACGGAGACCGGCACGTCGGAGCTGCTCGTGCGGGTCGGTCCCGGTGACGGGTCCGTGAGAGCTGGTCATGGATACAACATACTCCTGGAAGCGAACAGTTCAAAAGAAGGGGTGATGGCTGCCACGCGGGTGCCGTCGGAGGTGTGCGTCCCCGGTCGTCCCCCGGTCGTCCGACCCCGGGCCCCCACGGTCGCCCTGCGCCGGGCGCGCCTACCATTGGGTGCGACAGGTACGACGGACCAATTCGAGGGGGACA
>JAKECL010000285.1 GCA_030460725.1 Propionibacterium sp. | reverse complement strand
GGACGGACTTCGCGGTCAGAAGCGGCGGGAGCGCCTGCCCATGGAGACCAGGGGCCCTTCGGGCATCACCCTGTCGGGATCCAACGAGGGCGGGATCGCAGCCAGGGAGACGGTGAACACCGGTGGCCGCTGCTGGGTGAGTTCCAGACGCCCTCCCATGCCCTGCATGAGATCACGGGCCAGTGCCAGACCGATACCGGTGGACCCGTGCCCGGAGACGCCGTACTCGAAGATGTCAGGCGCCAGGTCCTCGTCGACCCCCGTCCCCTCGTCCGAGACGTCGATCATCACCCCGCGCTTGTTGGTGGAGCGCCTGGCCACCACGCGCGTCGTACCTGCCCCGTAGCGCAGGGAGTTCTCGATGAGGGTTGCCAGCACCTGGGCCAGCTTCGCCCCGTCGGCCAGCACGGGTTGCTCGGCCTCGTCGGTGAACACCAGCTCACGCCCGGCCTTCGCGAACTGCTCCTCCCATTCCTCACGCTCCGTGATGAAGACCTCGACCACGTGGATCGCCTCCGTGAGGCCACCGGAGCGCGCAGAGGGGTCCAACAGTTCCGAGACCACAGCGGTGAGGCGTTCCACCTGCTCCAGACTGCGCTGGGCCTCCTGGCGGACCTCGTCCTCGGAGGTGATCATCTCGATCTCCTCCAGGCGCATCGAGAGCGCCGTCAGGGGCGTGCGCAGCTGGTGGGAGGCATCGGCCGCGAACTGTCGTTCGGCTGCGAGCCGTCCCGCCATGCGCTCACCCGTGCGGACCAGTTCATCCTGGACCAGGTCGATCTCCTCGATGCCCGAGGGCTTCACACGGGCCCGCACCTGCCCGGAACCGATCTGCTCGGCCTGCGCGGCCAGGTAGATGAGCGGGGCCGAGAGCCTGCGCGACAGCCTGTTGGCCAGCGCCCAGCCCACCACCAGCGACGCGACCACGCCACCCAGGAATGCCGCCACCACCAGTGCAGCCTTGCGCATGGCGTGTGTGGCGGGCACCTCCATGCGTACCGTGGTGCCCAGGACCGTGGTGACCACACCCGTCAGCGTCACGCCCTCGACGCGCGGCCCGACCTCGATCGCATCCTCACCGCGCAGGGAGACCCGGGTCCACGCCTCTGACTGGTCGGAGGAGAGCGGGCTGGCCCACGCCTCCACGAGGTTGCGCGGCACCTCCTGCCCCTCGGCGACCCGGCGGTCCACTGCTCGCGCCAGGGACTGCGCACGGGCCTCCAGGGCGCGCTGCTCGGAGTTCCACACCATGGTGGAGCCCATGACGGCGCCGGGAATGCCCATGAGCAGGGCGACCACGGTGACGGCCGTCAGGATCATCTGCACGGCTCGCCTGCGCACTGTCGGCCTCCTCCGCCCTGACGGGTCCCGTCACCGGGACCTCGGCTCCTGCGGGGACCGATCCGGTGCACCCGGCATGCCCGGGGGGCACGCCGGGTGCACCGCGCTGGTCAGTCCCGGCCGGTCTCGCACCGGAACCCCATGCCCCGCACCGTGGTGATGTAGTGGGGATTCGCGGCGTCATCCCCCAGTTTGCGACGCAACCAGGAGACGTGCATGTCCAGTGTCTTCGTGGAGCCGGAGGGATCAGATCCCCACACCTCCCGCATCAGGGCATCGCGCTCGACGACATTGCCGGCCTCACGCACCAGGACACGCAGCAGGTCGAACTCCTTGGCCGTGAGCTGCAGCTCACGCTCGCCCACGAAGGCACGGTGGGCTGCAACGTCGACGCGCACGTCCTGGGCGACCAGATCACCCTCACCCGTCTCGGTCCCGGTGCGGCGCAGGAGGGCGCGCACACGCGCCAGCAACTCCGCCAGACGGAAGGGCTTGGTCACGTAGTCGTCGGCCCCGGCATCCAGGCCCACCACCATGTCGACCTCGTCGGTGCGCGCGGTGAGGATGAGGATCGGGATCGTCATGCCCTGGTTGCGGATCTCGCGGGCCACGTCCAGGCCGTCGATGTCGGGCAGACCCAGGTCCAGGACCACGAGGTCCGCTCCCTCCACCTCGCTGAGCGCACCGCGGCCGGTGCCACTGGCCCTCACCTCATAGCCCTCCCGGCCCAGGGCGCGGGCCAGCGGTTCGGAGATCGCGGGATCGTCTTCGACGAGCAGAACGGTAGTCACCAGCCCATCGTATCCCCGGAAGGTCATTTCTTTCACATTCCTTGACCAACCACGATCCCGCCACCGGGTTGCGGGCCGGGTGGAGCCACGGGCCCCGCGTACAGGCGCGGGCCCTCCCCCGCCCACCTCACTGGGTGTCGCGGGCCAGCAGGTAGGGGGAAACCGTCCCGAAGCCGCGCAGTTCCGCGCTCGGGAAGTCCTCCAGGTGGTAGCCCGAGCCTCCCTTGCCACCGGCGATGGCCGCTGCCGTGGTGGCATCGGTGAGGATGCGTCCCTCCGGGGCGATGTCCACGAGGCGAGACGCCAGGTTCACCGGCGGACCGAAGACGTCACCGGAACGGGAGAACACGTCACCCCGCACGAAGGAGGCCCTCACGGGCAGGATCTGGTCGTCGGCACCCAGTGCCTCGATGAGGGAGGTCACCACGCGCAGACCCGTCGCCAGGTCGTCGGCGATGAAGAGCACGGCGTCACCGATCATCTTCACCACCCGTCCCCCTGCGGCGGTCACCGCAGTGCGCGAGGCATCCTCGAAACGTTCGATGAGCCCCACGAGCTTGCTGCCCAGGATCGTGGAGGAGGAGGTGTAGGAGACCATGTCCACGAACCCCAGGGAGCGGGTGAGTGGGAAGCGCCGCTTCCCGGAGTCCGGTCCACGCTGGGAGACCTCGCGGTCCACCCGGGCGATGAGCGACTCCAGTTGGCGCCTCCAGGAGTAGACCAGCGCGTGTTCCAGGAAGTCGACGCGCCCCTCCATGTTCTCCAGGACGCTGCGACGGGCCTGGGTGTCGTCCAGGTCCTGGCGGCGTGCGACATCCTCCACCAGCGCCTCCACCTGCCACAGGGCGAGGCGATCGGAGATGTGCGACTGGGCGCGCAGGAGGGACCGCCCGGTGGCCAGGTCGATGGCGCCCTCGTCGATGAGCCTGCTCCAGGCGCCGTAGGCCTCCAGGTCACGCGTGGTGAAGGCGACCTCGTCGGGATCTGCCGTGCGGAAGCCCATGGCCAGCCAGAACTCGTCGACCCGTCCCAGCGGGGTGCCGGTGCGCCCGGCCAGGTCGCGCGCGGTGAGGTGCGGCTGCCCGCCCAGCAGCATGTCCTCATACCCCTGGACCCGGACCTCCACCTGCTCTGCAGAGCTGGGCTGGGCCGTGGTCGGCCGCTGTTCGGCGGGTTCGGCGGGCGCCGGGGATGGAGGCGGGGACGAGGGCGACGCACCTTCTGCCGTCCGGGAGTCCCCGGATGCGACGGAGGTGGGTGCTCCCGCGGACGTCGGGCTGCGGGTGAGGGTGCCTGACGTGGGGTCGACGTCTCCCGTCACGCTCCCCTCCCCGGTTGCGTCCGGGGAGGCTCCGGATGCGGCGGTGCCGACAGGGGCGCTGAGCTGTGAGGGCGGTGACCCGCGGTGAGCACCCCTGCCCGCTCGCA
>JAKECL010000284.1 GCA_030460725.1 Propionibacterium sp. | reverse complement strand
GTGGGAGGCGCAGGTCGGCTGCGCAGAGCGTTGCCCCCCTCCCACTGCCTGGTCCTGGGGTCCTCGGGCGAGCATCCGCGTCCGGGTCTGCGCTGTGTCACCCGGAGGTCATGACGACCGGCTCAACAGGGATGGCCGTGCCCGCTCTCGGGATCACGGACGGTTCGGGACTCCAGGAATGCGGAGGGAGCCAGTGGGGAGTCGGCGCGCATCTCTGCGCGGATGAGCTCCGTCACCGCGTCCAGGGGGTCGCGGGAGTTCTCGGCCACGAATCGTTGACGCTGGTAGGAGGCGCCCACGTCCAGGATCCTGCGCACGCCGTCCAGCTCCTCGGTGCAGTGGAGGTCGCGGGCCACGGGCGCCAGTTCCACCAGCATGGACTCCACGGTGTCGCGGACGTGTTCCTGGGTACCCTGCCCATCGAGGATGAGGACGGCGTCCATGCCGTAGCGTGCCGACCTCCACTTGTTCTCGGCGACGAACCAGTCGGGCAGTACCGGAAGGTCCTCACCACCGTCGAGCATGCGTGACCAGTGCTCCACCAGACAATGGGTGAGGGCGGCGAAGGCGGCAACTTCCAGGGAGTTCGTCGCGGCATCGAAGACACGGTTCTCCACGGTCCCGAGCTTGGGTGAGGGGCGCACATCCCAACGGATCTCGTCGAAACCCTGGATGACACCCGTGGACACCATGTCGTCCGTGTAGTGCTCCAGTTGGGCCCACGTTGCGAACTGGCGCGGGATGCCCGCGGTGGGCAGCTGCTGGAAGACCATCGCCCTGTTGGAGGCGTAGGCGGTGTCCACCCCCGCCCAGAACGGGGAGGAGGCCGACAGGGACTGCAACTGTCCGAGTCGGGTGGCCAGGGCGCGCAGGATGGGAAGCAGCTTGTCCTGACGCTCGACACCGACGTGTACATGGACGCCGTAGAGGAGCATCTGGCGGCCCCAGTACTGGGTACGCTCCACGAGTTCCGCATAGCGCTGGGAGTCCGTGACCCTCTGGTAGGCGGGGCGGGCGAAAGGGTGGGTCCCGGCCGTTGCCAGGTCGATGCGCAGGACATCGGTGATGGGACGCAGGTCGGAGATGGTGCGGGTGAGGTCCTCGATGCACTGCGCGACGGTCTGGCGGGCGCCGGAGGTGACCTCCACGGTGTTGAGCAGCATCTCGCGGTGGATGTGGGGGCTGAGTTCGCCCTCCTTCTCCGTGGCAGCGGCGATCACCGCATCGGCTGCCTGGCGCAGGTCGTTGGAGTCCTGGTCGACCAGCTGGAGCTCCCACTCCACGCCGATCGTCGAGCGTTCGGAGGGGACGAAGGGGAGCGGCATGGAGTGCCTCCCGTCGGGTCGGGGCTGCCTCACCCGGGGTCGGGTGCGTTGCCCACATTCTGGCAGCGTCGGGCGAGAATCGCTCGGTGCCGGCCCTCCACGCGCGTGGCGATCACGGTGGCCTCTTCGGTGCCCCCCAGACGCAGTGAGCGTCGCAGGTCTTCGGGACGCAGGTCCACCCCGCGCTTCTTCACCTCGATGCGACCGACATCCCAGCGCTGCAGGGCAGCCTGAATGGCCTTGGGGCGCAGGGCTGTGACCTCCAGGACCTCGAAACGGGCGGCGAAGGGGGTCGCAGGCAGGTCCTCCCCGCTCAGCCATGCGATCGAGGGCGACACGAGCTGCGCACCGATGGCCTCTGCCAGACGCGCAACCAGACCTGAGCGGATCACCGCGGGGTCGGGTTCGGCCAGCATCGGACCCAGGGGTCCCACATCGCCCGGACGCACGGGTGAGTCTGCGCGTGGGGTCCCCGGATCCTGGAGCACGTGGGGCTCACCACCGCGTAGGACCAGTGCCGAGCGCCCGGAGCCCTCGGGTGCCAGCCCAGGGGTCCACAGGGCCGCCTCCACCAGGTCGGTGTCCACGGAGGTCCACTGGGCCTGACAATCGGGAGGAAGCGCGGAGTGGGGGACTCCGGGAGCCATCTTCACCCCCACGAGGTCGAAGACTGACCGCCAGGACAGGACCGTGGAGAGGGGAGGGGACCACTGCTCCGGAGCCAGTCGCCTGGCGGATCCGCCCGAGGCGCCGGTGCGCCGTGCGGGATCCGCGAAGACGGCGTCCACGCCCGCGGCGCGCAGGTCCTCCATCTCCAGGGTCGCGACGTCCCCGATCAGCACCGCGGTGTCGGGGAAGGCGTGGAGGTTGTGTGCCGCGGCTGCGGCGGCGTCCTCGTCGATGTCCATAGCCGTCACGCCCAGGCCCAGGCCCGCCAGCGCCAGAGCATCCCCGCCGATACCGCAGCCGAGGTCAGCCACGCGGGTCGCCCCGGCGGCCCGGAACCGCTGTGCGTGGCGTGCGGCGACGGCCAGTCGGGTGGCCTGCTCCAGGCCGTCGCGCGTGAAGACCATGGAGTGGGCGAAGGGGCCGAACTTCGCCACCGCCCGGTCGCGCAGGTCCAGTTGGGTGAGGACCGCGGCCACGACTTCGGGGGCCACCCCCTGGTGGCGCATGGCGGCGTCCAGGCGCACGGGATCGCGATGGGGCAGGGTCTCCAGGGACTCCAGCAGCTCGCGGCCGGGAGAGGTCAGGACGAGGGAGAGGGGGGAGGTCACCGTGACATCGTCCCACGCCCGTCGTCTGTGCGTCCCGCTCGCCCCGTGTGCGCAGTCCGCCCCGGTGGTGTGGCAAGGGCGCCCAGGTGGACACGGGGCGGATGGGCGGGGGGTCAGGGCATGAGGATGTCCGGTGGGAGACTGGCACTCGGCTTGTCAGAGTGCCAGACGGGTTCTAGACTCGGTGGTGGAACGCGGCGAACAGCCGCGGTCGGGCCCCGGACCCTGACCCCCGCGACGGCAGGGTTGAACGGGGCGCACCAATGCGCGAAGAACATCAGAAAGGGAGTCACGACAGTGTCGATCTCCATCAAGCCCCTCGAGGACCGCATCGTGATCCGTCAGGTCGAGGCCGAGCGGACCACCGCGTCCGGTCTGGTCATTCCTGACACCGCCAAGGAGAAGCCGCAGGAGGGCGAGGTCATCGCCGTCGGCCCGGGTCGCATCGACGACAACGGCAACCGCGTCCCCCTGGACGTTGCCGAGGGCGACACCGTGATCTACAGCCGCTACGGCGGCACCGAGGTCAAGTACGCCGGTGAAGAGCTTGTCATTCTCTCCGCTCGCGACGTCCTGGCGGTCGTCCAGCACTGAGCAGGTCCCGCGACTGCAGTGATGCAGTCCGAGGACGAGCAACGAGGGCCCACCCCATTGAGGGGTGGGCCCTCGTCGTGTCTCACACGGGCCGCCGCCGACTGCAGGACGGCATCGCAGGGGCAGGTCCGGTGCGGGCCAGATGCGGTGCAGGGCAGGTCCGGTGCGGGCCAGATGCGGTGCAGGGCAGGTCCGGTGCGGGACAGATGCGGTGCAGGGCAGATCCGGTGCGGTGCAGATCCGGTGGGGTGCAGATCCGGTGGGGCGGCGTGACCGGTCGTGGGGACGGGGGAGGGGGGGCCCCCCCCCCGGGGTTGGGGGGCCCCCCCCCCGGGGGGGGGGGGGGGCGGGGGGGCCCCCGCGGCC
>JAKECL010000283.1 GCA_030460725.1 Propionibacterium sp. | reverse complement strand
GGTCTCTCAGTCAGTGGGGTCCGCAGTCGGCGGGGCGACGCTCAGGTGCACGCCGGCCGACGTCAGTTCGGCGACCAGGTCGTCGGGTGCTCCGGCATCCACGATCACGTGATCGAACGTGTCGAGCCGGGCGAAGCTGAAGAGCGCCCGGCGGCTGAACTTCGTGTGGTCCACCAGCAGCACGCTCACCTCGGCGGAGTCCAGCATTGCCTTCTTGACCTCGACATTGTCCCTGTAGGGGTGATAGCAGGAGAGCCCTGAGATTCCGGAGGCGGAGAGGAAACAGAGGTCGGCGTGCATCGAGCGGATCTGCTCCACGGCCAGGGGGCCCATGAAGGCTCGTGCCCAGGCCTCGTACTCGCCGCCTGTGAGGACCAGCTTTGACAGCTGCTGGTCTGCCACTTCATTGGCCACCAGGAGCGAGTTCGTGACCACCGTGTAGGACGACAGGTCCTTCAGGGTCCGCAGCAACCAGATTCCCGACGTCGAGTCGTCCAGCATCATCGAGGATCCCTGTCCGACCAGCTTCGCGGCCTGGACGGCAATGGACTGCTTGTCGGCCACCGACTGGTCCAGCCGGAACTCCGCGTCGGCCTCGTACAGGCTGCTGGCGACCGCCACCACCTTGCCGCGGTGGCGCTGGAGGACCCCCCTCTCCTCGAGCAGTGCGAGATCCCGGTAGATGGTCATCGTCGAGACACCCGTCAACCTGGCGAGCTGGTCGACTCCGATGGTGCCGTGACGAATGACGGCCTCGGCGATGGCGAGCTGGCGCTCACGAGGGCCCTCCGAGGTCGTCATGGTGGCGGGGTGCCCGCCGCTGCTGTCGGCCATCTCTCAATCCTTCCGGTTCCCGCTCCTGTTCCGCGTCCTCTCGCCCTCCTGTGGTGCCCTGCCCGCCCGAGCGGACACGACAGGGTCGACGGGGCACGGGCGGACAGGCGGATCCTCTCAGTTGGCGTGCCGTCCGGCGTCGATGTCGTCGAGCATGGAGACCCGACGGCCGTGGCGACCACCCAGGAACTCCGTGGCGATCCAGGTGTCCACGATGTCCTCGGCCACACCCTCACCGACCACGCGGGCACCGATGGCCAGCGCATTGGCGTCATTGTGTTCCCGCGACAGCTTGGCGGAGAAGGGCTCGGAGACGATCGCGCACCGGATGCCGGGGACCTTGTTGGCTGCCATGCCGATCCCCTGGCCGGTTCCGCAGACGAGCACGGCGCGATCCGCGTCCCCGGCTGCCACCATCCGGGCGGCCGTCTCGCCGTAGGTGGGGTAGTCGACGCTCGAGGTCCCGTGGGTGCCCACGTCCACCACTTCATGTCCGGCCTCGCGCAGGTGCTCCGCCAGATGATCCTTCAGCACCACACCCGCGTGGTCACTGCCCATCACGATCTTCACGATCGGGTTCCTCCTGATGTGTCGGTGGACCTCCATTCTCCCCCATCGTGTGCCTGGGGAGGGACATCCACGCGTGGAGGGGCCCGGTCCAGGCCGACCTCACCGCGATAGGATCGTCACATCATGACTGTCACCACCGCCACCGGCTCCGACATCCGCGTCCGATTCTGCCCCTCACCCACCGGGACCCCCCACGTCGGGATGGTCCGCACCTGCCTGTTCAACTGGGCCTATGCACGCCACACGGGCGGCACATTCGTCTTCCGCATCGAGGACACCGACGCCCAGCGCGACTCCCAGGAGTCCTTCGACCAGATCCTCGACTCCCTGGACTGGCTGGGCCTGGACTGGGACGAGGGTGTCGGCAAGGGTGGCCCCCATGCCCCCTACCGCCAGTCGGAGCGCATGGACATCTACCGCGACGTCGCGGCCCGCCTGCTGGAGGGGGGCTACGCCTACGAGTCCTACTCCACGCCCGAGGAGGTCGAGGCCCGCCATCGCGCTCGCGGGGAGGACCCCAAGCTCGGTTACGACGGCTTCGACCGCGAGCTCACCCCCGAGCAGGTCCAGGCCTACCGCGCGGAGGGGCGCCGCCCGGTCCTGCGCATGCGCATGCCCGAGGAGGACATCACCTTCACGGATCTCATCCGCGGGGACATCACCTTCGCACCGGGCTCAGTGCCCGACTACGTCATCGTGCGCGCCAATGGCGACCCGCTCTACACCCTGGTCAACCCTGTGGACGACGCGCTGATGGAGATCACCCATGTGCTGCGCGGGGAGGACCTGCTCTCCTCCACGCCGCGACAGGTCGTGCTCTACCGGGCACTGGAAGAGCTCGGTATCGCGGGGTTCATGCCGCGCTTCGGCCACCTGCCCTATGTGATGGGGGAGGGCAACAAGAAGCTCTCCAAGCGCGACCCCGAGTCCAACCTCCTCCTGCACCGCGACCACGGCATGATCCCCGAGGGGCTCACCAACTACCTGGCGCTGCTGGGCTGGTCCATCAGCCCGGACAACGATGTGTTCTCCATGGAGGAGATGGTCAAGGCCTTCGACATCTCCGACGTCAACCCGAACCCCGCGCGCTTCGATCTCAAGAAGTGCACGGCCATCAACGCCGAGCACATCCGCCTGTTGGAGCCCGAGGACTTCCGCGGACGCATCGTGCCCTTCCTGCACCGGGAGTCCATGGTCTCAGCCGACTCCTTCGACGGACTCGAGGCGCACGAGCAGCGGATCCTCACCGCCGCTGCGCCCCTTATCCAGACGCGCATCCAGCTGCTGGGGGAGGCGCCGGGCATGCTCGGCTTCCTCTTCACCTCTGACGCCGATCTGGACCTCGACGAGGCCTCGGTGCGCAAGCTCAAGTCCAACGCCAGGGAGGTCCTGGACGCCGCCATTCCGGTCGTGGAGTCCCTGGGCTCCGACGAGGGCGACGCCACTTCCGCCGGTGCCGGGGTCTTCACCGCGGCCGCACTGGAGGAAGGGCTGCGGGCCGCCATCGTGGACGGTATGGGCATCAAGCCCCGCCTGGCCTTCGGACCGCTGCGGGTGGCTGTGACAGGCCGGCAGGTCTCACCGCCGCTCTTCGAGTCCATGGAGATCCTCGGGCGGCGCTCCTGCCTGGTGCGGCTGCAGGCCCTGCGCGACCGCCTCGCCTGAGCTGTCGGACTGCGCCGTGCCCCGGGAGAGTGGGCGGATCAAGGATCCCGGGCAGGGACGCATGCCGACCCGGGACGGGGCGGGGTGCGGTGCAGCCTCCAGTGGGAATGCTCACGCGGCCGCGATTTGGCAGTCGGGGGCCGGTTCGGGTACTGTTTTCTTTCGTCGCCGAGGGCGTGTGAACGTCTGAGGGGATACCACCATGGGGTATGGTGTAATTGGCAGCACGAGTGATTCTGGTTCATTTAGTCTAGGTTCGAGTCCTGGTACCCCAGCGGTCAGCGGTCGGATGGACGACCGCGGTGACCATCAAGCCCCCATCGTCTAGCGGCCCAGGACGACGCCCTCTCACGGCGTTAACACCGGTTCAAATCCGGTTGGGGGTACCACCTCCGAGGAGTCACCTCTTCGGGGACAAATGCCGGGTGCACCGGCCAGAGCCCCCATCGTCTAGCGGCCCAGGACGACGCCCTCTCACGGCGTTAACACCGGT
>JAKECL010000282.1 GCA_030460725.1 Propionibacterium sp. | reverse complement strand
GAGTGACTGAGGGGGTGAGTGACTGAGAGGCCGAGTGGCTGAAGGCTCACCAGCCATCGTGTGTCCACCGGAGGGCGCCACACGGGCAGCCTCACCGGCCCAGGTCGGACACCCCCGGGATCTCCTCCCGCGAGGTGAAGACCGGACTGCCGCTGCCCCTGGCGATCTCGACGTCCTGGTCGGCGCCGCGCGACTCCCCCGGGAGGCGCAGCACCGCATCGCAGTACTGGAGGAGACGTTGTGCGGTGGGATGCATCATCTCTGCCACAAGCGGATCGTCCGGACCGCACGCCCCGGCACTGTCGAGGACGGGCATCGCCCCCCCACTCCCCGATCATGGGGACATGACCGGCCTGGAAGATGGGCCAGGCGGCCTGCTCCAGCCGCCTGAGGTTGGCTGCCATGACTGCGGGGTCTCCGAGGGTGCCAGAGGCATAGGGACCAGCGATCAGTATGCGGATTCAACTGGTTGTCGCAACATCTTGATCTCGGAGGTGTTCGACGATGGCGACAGTGGACTGGAGCAGGAAGACCAGCGATGTCCCAGAGGGTGCGCGTCGGCAGTGGCGCGCGGATCGACCGCGCGCCGATGGCCGCATCGTCGCCAAGGAGATCGCCGCGAAGCTCGGCCTGTCAGAGGACTCGATCCGCAGGGACCTGCGTGAACTGGACGCGGCAGGCCTGGCCGTGCGCGTGTACGGAGCCGCGCTCCCCGCCTCACCGGCAGTGGCGGACACGCCACGCAGACCACGGTCGCACCCGAGAGCATGCGGCGGGTGGCCGCAGCCGCAGCAACCATGATCGAACCAGGCGCGACGGTGAACCTTGACGGGGGCACGACGACTCTCGCGCTGGTGGAGGCCCTGCCGACGAGCTTCCGCGGCACGATCATCACCCACAGCCCCACCATCGCCGCAGCCGCGCTGGGCCACGACGTCGACGTCTTCCTGATCGGCGGCCAGATCTTCAAGCACTCCGCCGTCGCCTGCAGCGCGGCAGCGGCGGAGGCCGCGAGCACGATCAGTGCCGACATGTTCTTCCTCGGGGTGACCGGCATCCACCCCGTGGCCGGCCTGACGACCGGAGATGCGGACGAGGCCTCCATGAACCGAACCCTGGCGTCCCGCTCAGCCGAAACCCAGGTGCTCGGCAGCGGGCCGGCTGAGGCGCTCCTCGAAGGCATCCCACTGCTGCTCCGGCCACTCGATGCATCCGGTGGCGCGACTGCATCCTGGGAACTCGACAACCCATCCCGCGTTGTGGTGCATGGACTCCGGGTCCGCCAGCCAGGCCTGCCGGATGGGGAACTCATCTCGGCGAGGAACATGCAGCTCCAACATGGACTCGCTCATTGCCACTCCGGTCTGTTGCTGGCACTGGTGGCACCCGATGTCGAGCGGCGGAGGACCGGCCCGGGCACGGCTGCCGAGCCGACAGCCTATCCGCCTCGGTCCCGCGCCCCATCCTCCCGTCGCATGTGCGCGGAGCTCGCAGGCTTCCCCCCCTGCGGCAGTCGACGAGGGCGTTGAGCACCAACCTCAGGAGGGCGGCTCCCGAACTGTCCCCCGGTTGGCACAGGCCCGCCAGGGTGCGCGGGGCCATCCCGCAGGGCGAGCATGATGCCCAGGCGTATCGGGTCGGACAGGGCGTGGGCGAGACCGGTGAGCGCCCGGGTGTGCGAGTCGATAGGAGTTCGCTGAGCCCGGTCCTGCAGTGTGAGGCTCGTCCTGCGAGGAGACATCAGTCCCTGGACTCAGGAACTCAGGAACTCAGGAACTCAGGAAATCAGGAACTCAGGAGGTCGCATACCCGCGCCCGCGGATGATGCTCGGGATGCACCATCGGACGTAGGCTGACACCGGTGTGCCGGGAAGTCTGGTCGGCGAGCCCGATGGTCACGTTCCACCGGGTCGAGCCGAGGAGGCCCACGGAACAGACACCACCCGCATCCGAGCCGACGGTCCCGCCCTCGTCCACGCCCGGACCCCGAGTCCCTTCACCCGCACGGATGCGACGCTGGCTGGGAGATGAGGCACACGGGGGCGCTCTGATCCTCGCCGCTGCCAGCCTCGCCCTGCTGTGGGCGAACTCCCCGTGGCGCGCCACCTACGATGCGCTGTCGACGACTGTCCTGGGACCCGCCCGGCTCGGACTCGATCTCTCCATATCTGCCCGGGCCTCAGACGGTCTGCTCGCCGTGTTCTTCCTCGTCGTCGGCGTGGAGCTCAAGCAGGAGTTCGTCACCGGCTCCTTGCGCGATGTCCGCGCGGCCGCAGTGCCCGTCCTGGCAGCCGTGGGCGGGATGGTGACACCGGCGGTCCTCTGCTGCTTGCTCGTGACGAGCCTGGGGGAAGCCGGGGCCCTCCACGGCTGGGCGATCCCGACTGCCACGGACATTGCCGTTGCGCTGGCCGTCCTGTCGGTGTGCGGTCGTGGGCTTCCCGGTGCACTCCGGACGTTCCTGCTGACCTTGGCCGTCGTCGATGACCTGCTGGCAATCATCGTCATCGCGGTCTTCTACTCTTCCGGTCTCCACTGGACAGCCCTGGTCGGGGCAGTGGCATGCATCGGGGTCTTCACCCTGCCCGTGCGCAGCCGCAGACCTCACATGTGGGCACTGGTTCCGATGGGTCTGGCTGCCTGGATCCTCATGCACGCCTCGGGCATGCACCCTCGACCGCAGGGGTCCTGATGGGTCTGTGCGGCCCCGCGGCACCGGTCCACAGCGAGTCGGTGTCGCGAGCAGGTCGCCTTGGCGTGGCTCAGGTGCTCGGCAAGTTCATCGGGGTGGTGGGGACCACTGCCCTGGTCACGGCCGTGTCGTCCCTGGGGATCCCCGGAGGGATCAGACCACGGGAACTCCTCCCCGTGGGAATGCCCGCGGGGATCTGATTCACGGTGTCGTTGCCGATCGCAGAGCTCTCCTTTCCCGACACCGTCCATTCCACCGACGCGAAGGCAGCTGTCCTGGTGGGCTCCCTGACCTCCGCTGCGCTCGGTGCCCTGGCCCTGCGGGTCCAGGCGCGCCGTCGGTCCACCGATGCGGCAGGACATCCTCGCCCTGGCGCAGCTGCGCCTGAGCACCGATGACCTGCGCGGGCTCATGCCACTGGTGGGTGAGTGGGCGATCCGCTCGCCTCCCAGACCTCCCGCCACCGCGCGGCCAGGGAGTCGATGGTCTCATGGGCATTGAGTCCGCTGGGCTGGGGGACCACCCACAGCTGGACGTCGGCGGGCCAGCCGGGGACGCTCGCGGGGTCCTGCAGGCCCAGGCGGGCCTTCGGGAGGTGGAACGCGGTGCGGAAGGCCGTGATTCCCGCGATCGCAACGGCCCGGGGACGCAGGTCCGCGAGTCGTTCGACCAGTCTCAGCCCCCCGTCGCGCAGTTCCTCCCGGCTGAGTTCGTCAGCCCGCACGGTGGCACGACCGACCAGGTTCGTCAGCCCGATGCCCCGGCTGAGCAACTGTTGTTCGCCCTCGTCACTGAGCCCGACGGCAGCGTCGACCACCTCATTGGTCAACCCCGCCCGGTGCAGGGAGGGCCAGAACCGGTTGCCGGGGCGGGCGAAGGGA
>JAKECL010000281.1 GCA_030460725.1 Propionibacterium sp. | reverse complement strand
TCCGATGTCGTGTGGCTGCCCACCGGGCCGTTGGACCTGGTCGCCATGCAGGAGGCCGCGCAGCCACTTCTGGGCGAACACGACTTCCTCTCATTCTGTCGTCCGCGGGTGGGGGCGACCACCATCCGTACCCTGCGGGAGCTGCGCTTCAGCGACGAGGGCGGCGTGGTGCGTGTCGATGTCGCTGCTGATGCCTTCTGCCACTCAATGGTTCGCTCCCTGGTCGGAGCCAGTGTGGAGGTGGGTCTGGGACGTCGTCCGGTGACCTGGCCGCAGCACCTGCTCAGCCAGCGTTCCCGACAGGGGGCAGCGCCCGTCGCACCGGCACACGGGCTCACCCTGGTCCGGGTCGACTACCCGCCCCGGGAGCAGTGGGCCTCGCGTGCACGGGAGGCCGCACAGCGGCGCGAGGAGTGCTGCTGAGGGGGACATGGCTGCCGGGCCGCCCTCGTGGACGGGGTCGGTGGGGAGGGTCACCGGAGGAGATCAGCACAGGGTGGATGGGCGCGCGCACCCTCTGCCCCAGTGCGCTGCGTGATCGCGGGAAAGCAGGTCGAGGCCTGCAGGGGGGAGCCGGACCGCGCGGCGTCGGCCGTGAGTGATCGCCCACAGTCGCTCCTCGGCTTTGACCCTCCCGCCGAGCCCCGATAGACTGGGCGGCGCTGTGCGTCAGCCGCGTCACCGGTGCTTTCCCACTCGCCGTTCGCAGGTGTTGACGCCTCGCGCGAACCGATCTCAACGAGAGCGCGTGCGGAGGCCACCCAGTCGTGGTGCCCGGACGTGCTCCTTGACCGAAAGAATTGAAGGCTACGCCCGTGCGCACCTATTCACCCAAGCCTGGGGACGCCGACAAGAAGTGGTACGTCATCGACGCCACCGACGTCGTCCTCGGACGCCTGGCGACCCAGGTCGCCACCCTTCTCCGTGGGAAGCACAAGCCGACGTTCGCCCCCCACATGGACCAGGGCGACTACGTCATCGTCATCAACGCGGACAAGATCGTCCTCACCGGCAACAAGGCCGAGCAGAAGATCGCCTACCGCCACTCGGGTCGCCCCGGTGGTCTGCGGGCCGTCAGCTACCGTGACCTGCTGGCCAACAACCCGGAGAAGGCCATCGAGAAGGCCGTCCGCGGCATGCTGCCCCACAACACCATCGGACGCGAGCAGTTGCGCAAGCTGCACGTGTACGCCGGAGGCGAGCACCCCCACGCCGCCCAGCAGCCGATCCCCTTCGAAATCACCCAGGTCGCCCAGTGAGCGCGTCGCGCTTCTGAGCCCACGAACTGCACTGAGGAGAACTGTGGCTGAGACCACCGAGACCATCGAGCTGGACGAGGAGAACGCCCCCAGCTCCTACACCACTGAGACCGAGTCCGCGCCCACCGGCGCAGGCCAGTCCATCACCGCCCCCGGCGCCGGCCTCGGCCGCCGCAAGGAGGCCGTGGCCCGTGTCCGTCTGGTGCCCGGCACCGGGCAGTGGACGCTCAATGGCCGCACCCTGGAGGACTACTTCCCCAACAAGCTGCACCAGCAGCTGGTGAAGTCCCCCTTCGTCCTGCTCGACCTGGACGGACGCTTCGACGTCATCGCCCGGATCGACGGCGGCGGCATCTCCGGCCAGGCAGGCGCCCTGCGTCTGGGCATCGCCCGCGCCCTCAACGAGATCGACCGCGACGCGAACCGCGCCACGCTGAAGAAGGCCGGATTCCTCACCCGCGACGCCCGCGCCATCGAGCGCAAGAAGGCTGGCCTCAAGAAGGCCCGCAAGGCGCCCCAGTACTCCAAGCGCTGATCGGCACCCGCCGACACACGCCGGTCGGAGGCCCCACCTGCATTGCGCGGGTGGGGCCTTCCCCGTGTCCGGGGGAGGGAAGTCGGTCGGGCAGTGGTGGTGAGCTCGTGCGTCGGGGGAGGCCCGCGGGGCGTGCCGACCTGCGGTGCGGCTGCGGGACCCCCACGAGGTCGGTGCGGCGGAGGGTGGGCTGTGGCCAGGGCGGCACCTCACTCGTGTGACGCGGAGATCCGGCTCGCGGTCGGCGGGCGGTAGTGTGGAGGGGTTGAGACCCTCACCCGACATGGAGGACTTGAGGATGCCCAGACTTTTCGGCACGGATGGTGTGCGTGGATTGGCCAACAGGGACCTGACGGCCACATTGGCGCTCCAACTCGGAGAGGCCGCGGCCCGCCGCATCGGAGGTGGACCACGCACCGACGGAACCAAGCCCCGCGCCATCATCGGGCGTGACACGCGGATCTCCGGAGAGTTCCTCGACCACGCGCTGGCTGCGGGACTGGCCTCTGCTGGCGTGGACGTCGTGCGCATCGGGGTGGTCACCACCCCGACCGTCGCCCACCTGACCGCCAATGGTGACGGTGTGGACTTCGGGGTCATGATCTCCGCCTCCCACAACCCCATGCCCGACAACGGGATCAAGTTCTTCGCCCATGGAGGCTTCAAGCTGCC
This sequence comes from Propionibacterium sp., assembly GCA_030460725.1. GTDB lineage: Bacteria > Actinomycetota > Actinomycetes > Actinomycetales > Actinomycetaceae > Pauljensenia. The sequence continues at coordinate 1,109 of JAKECL010000281.1, read as the reverse complement.
GGACGCGGTGGAGGACGACATCGAGGGCCTCCTGGGCAACGAATGGGCGCGTCCCACCGGTGCCGACGTCGGCGAGGTCGACTACGAAGACGACTGGGCGGAGAAGTCCTACGTCTCCCATCTCGTGGAGTCCCTGGGAGGTGCGGACCTGAAGGGTCTGCGCATCGCTGTGGACTGCGCCAATGGTGGCGCCTCGACCCTGGGACCTGAAGCCCTGCGTGAGGCGGGTGCGGACGTGGTCGTCATCAATGCCTCACCGGACGGACGCAACATCAACCTCAAGGCGGGTTCCACCCACCCCGAGCAGATCAAGGCCGTCACCGTCGCCTCCGAGGCCGACTTCGGTGTGGCCTTCGACGGGGACGCCGATCGGTGCCTGGCGGTGGACCGCGCGGGCAACCTCATTGACGGCGACAAGATCATGGGGACCCTGGCGGTCGCGATGCGCGACGCGGGGACGTTGGACCACGACACCCTGGTCGTCACCATCATGTCGAACCTGGGCCTGATCCTGGCCATGCGTGACCAGGGGATCGCCACCGTCCAGACTGGTGTGGGTGACCGGTACGTGTTGGAGGCCATGCTCAAGGGTGGCTTCTCCCTGGGAGGGGAGCAGTCCGGTCACGTCATCGCCCGTCACCACGCCACGACCGGGGACGGGATCCTCACGTCGATGCTCCTGGCCAGGACGGTCAAGGAGTCCGGGCGTGACCTGGGTGACCTGGCGTCCTTCATCCAGCGCCTGCCCCAGACCCTGATCAATGTCCCCGGGGTCGACAAGGCGCGAGCCGCTGAGGACGAGGGCCTCGCCGCCGCCGTCGCCGCCGCAGAGGAACGGTTGGGGGAGACGGGGCGTGTCGTCCTGCGTTCCTCCGGCACCGAACCCCTGGTTCGGGTCATGGTCGAGGCCCCCACCCAGGACGAGGCCGACGCCGTGTGCCAGGACCTGGCCGGAGTGGTCAAGGATCGCCTGGCGCTCGCCTGATCTTCTCCCACCGTCTGCGGGGCGCTCCTCTCCTGAGGTGCGCCCCGCAGCATTGCGTGTGCAGTGTGCGGATCTTGGCTGGGAAGGCACAGGGGACGGACTTCGTCAGGAACCGTGACGGACT
>JAKECL010000280.1 GCA_030460725.1 Propionibacterium sp. | reverse complement strand
CTCAGGCCCGAGCTCTCTGAACCTGCGCCACCGCAGCCACGGCGCCGTGGGAGAGATGCCCATGTCTGCAACGGCAAGCCCGACTGTGAGAGCTCGAACAGCAGGTGGCGACCAGGGGGTCTCTTCTCAGGGGATCGGCTGACAACATACGCACGGACCCGGGAGCGGAGGGGAGCCCGGGGACCACGTCCTCCTCACCCCCTCCGGAAGGGTCACCGTGTGGTGCGTACCTGTCAGCCCTTGGCCATGCCGAGAGTCAGGATCGGAGCCCCCTCTGGAAGAACCCTGCGCATCGCGGTGCTCGCGTACACCCCGTGAGTTGCGACCATGCATCAGCGCGTCGACCCAGCCACATGCGCAGGTCCTCGCGTGATGGTCCGGAGGTATGCGCACACGCCCCATCGCCGCGGCCTCCATCCTCCTGCTCACATTCGGGCTCGCCTCGTGCACCGACGACGCACAGTCCTCGGAATCAGGACAATCCGGACAATCGGGCGTGGCCACCCAGTCCGGCACCTCGTCCCACTCCGGGCAGGACTCCCAATCAGGATCCTGGGCAGTCCCGGCCCCCACCTCCACCGTCCCTCCCGAGTCCAGCGACCAGACCCCAGCCGTCGACCCCACCGCTCCCGCAGCACCCGTGGACGGGGCCTACCCCGGAGCTGGCGGCCCCATCCCCGCACAGGCCACCCAACTTGCCCCCAACACCACATCCACAAAGGGCTACGAAGGGGTCTACCTGACGTCTCCGTCAGGCAACGTCCAATGCGTCTTGGTCGAAGCAGTCGGATACGCAGGCTGCGGATCTGACGAGATTGGGCGCACGGGCGCCCTCGGGCGCGACACCACCAGACCAAACATTCCTGACACGGACACCGCACCAGTGATCGAGTTCGCCAGCTTTGGTGAAGTGAAAGAGGCTCTCGTCAACGGTGAGCTTGGCACCCTCCCTTTGGACTACCCCATCCTTATCAGCCAACACGAGATGCCTCTCGGCTTCTTCGAGGGTGACAACGGGAAGCCGTACACGGTCGAGTATGGCCAGACCGTGCAGTACGGCAGATTCGCCTGTGCGAGCGAGACCAACGGCATGACCTGCTGGAACTCCAACACGGGACACGGCGCATTCCTCAACAAGACCACCATCGAGGTCTTCTGACACACCCCGTGGCACCAGCCCCCTCGGTCGTCTGCCCGTTGCGACCGCCCGAGTCGCCTTCGGCCGGCACGACCCACCGACGCAGCGACTCCGCGCCGGACCCTTGCTGGCGGGCGACGACCGCGATGGCCTTCGCATTCGAGGGGTACTCGGCCCAGCGCTCAAGCACGCGCCTGACGGTTCGCTCCTTGGGAACGGGATGAATCCTCTTCGGTATGACGCCGTCCTTCCAACTCGAAAGGAAACCGCAGAGAACCTGGGGCGGTTCAGCCAACGGCCTCGCCAACGTCGGCAGTTCCGAGGACTACCAGGGCAGAAGTACCCCGTGGCCGTCATTCCTGGAGGAACCCATGGTCTCCGCGGTGACTGGGAGAGCCCATGACGAGTTTCTGTTCCCAAGCTCGCGAGGACGAGCGCTTCACGTCCGCAACGTGCGCAGGGTGCGGTTCACGGCCGCCGCAGTGGCCGCCGGAGTCCCTGGGCTGACTCCACATGAACGTCGGCAACCCCAGTCGGCCTTGCCATTCGGGCCGCAGTCTCGGTGCTCGCGGTTCAGCGGATGCTCGGACACGGTCAGCCCAGCGTCACCCTGGATGCCGACGCGGACCTGTCTGACCAGGATCTCTCGATGCTGTGGCGGACCAGATCACGAGCGCCAGATCTGCGGCACCTGGGGACCCACTGCGGACCAACGCGGGTCTCCCCAACCAGCTGTCAGTCGCTGCAACCCTCTGACCTGCGACTTCTTTTGTGCCCCCGAGACGATTCGAACGTCCGACACCCGCTTTAGGAGAGCGGTGCTCTATCCCCTGAGCTACGAGGGCCCGCCGACGCGCACAGGCCCGCCGAGGCAGGGACAGCCTACACCGACGCGGGACTCCATCTCCCGCCACCAGTCCCGACCGGTCCCGCGACCTTGAGCCCTCCCACCGGGCGCGACGGTCCCTCCGCCGGGGCGCTCCCGGTGGAAGCGCTCAGCGCCTCTCCCAGCGCGCCCCGGGATCGGGAGCGGTGTCGCGGTGACGGGAGGGAACGACGAGCACGGGGCAGGTCGAATGGGCGATGACCGTCTGAGATGTGGAACCCAGCAAGAGGCCGGTGAACCCGCCCCGCCCTCGTGTGCCCACCACGACCAGGTCGACGGCGGTGGAGAACTCCACCAGGAGGTTCGAGGGAGAGCCGTCCAGCGCATGACGGGCGACGTCGAGGTCCCGCCCATCCAGTGCCGACACCACCGCCTTGTTCAGTCCCTCCCGCACGTCGCGCAGCAGGGAGTCACGATCCACGGAGGCAGGCAACCAGGACATCATCCCCGCCCCTGAGGCGATGGGAACCGCGGAGACGGCGGTGAGCTTCGCACCCCAGACGAGCGCCTCGTCGACAGCCTTGCGCAGCGCTGAGGAGGCGACATCGGATCCGTCCACGCCCACCACGATGCGTTCCACGGGCGTGAAGTCCTTCCCCGAGGTGTGCTTGGGGACGATGACCACCGGGCACTTCGAGTGTGCGGGCAGCGCAGAGGAGACGGTGCCCAGGAGGCGGTCGGCGAACCCACCACCGCCGCGCGAGCCGATGACCACCAGGTCGACCTCACGCGACATCTCCACCAGGACCGCAGCCGGGTCACCGGGTTCGATGGATCCGGAGACCCGGACGTCACCGCGCGCCTTCGCCGCTGCGACGGCTTCGTCGACGACCTGCTGCGCCCCTCGCCTCAGGGCCTCGTCGTCCAGCACCGCGTACCCTCCGTCGAGGGCGGCCGCGGAGTAGGACGCCAGTGCGTAGGTGCAGATCACGTGGATCCGACCGCCAGTCCTCAGGGCACGGTCCGCCGCCCACCGGACCGCCGAGAGACTCTCGGCGGAGCCGTCGGCGCCGACCAGGATCACTTCAGTGGAACCCATGGTGTCCTCCTTGTGTCGTGTGTCACCACCATTGTGCCCCCCTTCATGCCCCGACGTGCACAAAAGGCGGGGCCGGGTCCTTTCGGATCCGGCCCCGCCGATGTCATGGTGCCCCGTCGGGGCCCACCACGTGGTCAGTACCGCACGTAGACCGGGCTGCCCCAGATGGAGCGCACAGCAGTGGAGGTGCCGGGGGTGGAGGAGTCCACCATCATGCCGTCACCGATGTAGATGCCGACGTGGTAGCCCCAGGAGAGGATGTCCCCGGGCTGCGCCTGCGAGGCGGGGACGATGGTGCCACCGGCCTCCTGCGCCTGGGAGGTGCGCGGCAGGGAGATGCCCGCCTGGGCGTAGACCATCTGGACGAAGCCGGAGCAGTCCGCTCCCGCCATGGAGGAGCCACCCCACACGTAGGGGATTCCCAGCATGGACAGTGCGATGGAGGCGATGGAGGAGCCAGCAGCGCTGGCCGGAGCCTCGAGCGCCTGCCGGGACTCGGACCGGGAGGCTGCCTGCGTGCCGGCGGTCTCG
>JAKECL010000279.1 GCA_030460725.1 Propionibacterium sp. | reverse complement strand
TCACATGTCGAGTCATTTGGACAGGCGATGGGGCTCGCTTCGGTGTCGACTGGCGCCGCCGAGAGCGCTTCCGCCCCGCCTGCGCGCGCCCCCAGGCTGCCTGTGTGCGCACTCGCCCGGCTCGCCCCAGCGCCGCGGGGCCACAGCCCGTCGAGGTCGCCCACCCCGGACATGCGTGCGATGGAGGTGGCGATGAGGGCGCAGGCCCGGGCGTCGGCACAGGCGTCATGATGGGTGAAGGCGTCGATGCCCAGGTGACGTGCGACGGTGGTCAGCTTGTGGTCGGGCAGGTCCAGGGTCCGTCGTGAGAGGACCAAGGTGTCCTCCCAGCGGTGGCAAGGAACGGGTAGTGCCAGAAGCCTCGATGCCGCCTCAAGGACACCCCGGTCGAAACGCGCGTTGTGCGCGACCAGGGCCCATCCGGCGGCGAAGGCCTCGAGGCGCTCCAGGGACTGCTCCCATCCGATGCCCATCCGGGCGACCATGTCGGGGGTGATGTGGTGGATGCGGATGTTCCACGGGTCGAAGTCCCGCGCGCCCGTCGGGGGGAGGACGTACCAGGAGTCCTCGGCCACGACCACGCCGTCCTCCACCCGCGTGAGGCCGACCTGACACACCGAGGCGCGCTCGCGGTTGGCGGTCTCGAAATCGATGGCCACGAAGTCCAGTCCGGCCACGGTCACCACCTCTTCCTGGGGCCGCAGGGCGCCCCGATCCCGAGCACATGCTAGCCGTGGCGGGTGCCGCGCCCACGGCGTTGTGCCCTGGGCGCGGCGATGCCCCCCAACAGCGCGTCGAGGGGCATCGCCTGACCTGGTCAGGTCAGCGGAACATCGTGACGGTGGCCTTGGCCAGCACCTTCGGGTCCTTCTCGTAGTGGTGCAGCGGCGTGAGCGGAAGGTCCAGGCCGAGCAGTGTGTACACGGCAACCTGGGCTGCGCGCACCGAGTACTGCTCGGTGAAGACCATGTCGAAGGGCATCTCCACGAACTGGCTGATGAAGGCCAGGTTCTTCGATCCCTTCGGCACGACGAGCGGGCGGTCCGTGGTGGTGCGCCGGTTGAAGAGCGCCGAGGCGTAGGGCATGTGGGCCGGCACGCAGTTGATGACGGAGTCCATGAGCTCGTCGGTGCGCGCGGAGATCGGGTTCGCCGAGTGGTCGATGCGTGCGAGGTGACCGAGGGTCTCCTCCAGCATCTCGCGCCCGGTCATCTCGATGAAGGGCTTCTTCACGAAGTCCCCGATCTCGCGGGGCTTGAGCGCGTACCCCCAGAAGACGCCCTCCTCGGGGGTCTGGGCGTGGTAGTGGGGCTGGTGGTGGACCACCAGGGAGATCAGGCAGGAGGAGTCGACGAAGGTGTTGAGCGCGTTGCCGGGCAGCTGCTTCGTCAGTCGGGAGATCTCGTTGATGAACACGTGGTCGGAGGTGGTGACGGTGAAGCTGGTCCACTCCGACTGGGAGCGGTCCCCGAAGAACTTGTCAGGATTGCCCAGGTTGTAGAAGCTGTTGGTCGCCTGCTTCCACAGCGCAGCGCTGGGCGCGTAGCGCATGTCTTCCACGATCGCGGTGTCCATGTCACCGATGGAGGTGGAGTCCGTGATCGAGCCGTTGGTGTCGAAGACCAGGTCCTGTGGCCCGATCTCGATGACGCCTTCGGCGCCGTCCTCGTCGACCTTCTCGTACTTCAGGCCACTCACGCGGATCTCGTCGCGCATGGGGGTGTCGGCGAACACGAACTCGGTGACCTTGCGGTTGGTGACGAAGGTGACGCCGTGGTCCTTGAGGTAGGTACGCATCGGGAGGATCACCGACTCGTACTGGTTGTAGGGGGTGCGGGTCACGCCCTCCAGGGTGTTGATGCGGGAGAACTCCAGGATCATGCGGTTCATGTAGCGACGCAGCTCCGCGACGGAGGAGGCCTCCTTGAAGGCGAAGGTCGTCTTCCACATCCACCAGAAGTTCGTCGTGAAGAAGTGGGGGGTCTCGGCGAACCACTGCTGGATCGACATGTCGTCGAGTTCGGACTCCCGCGACTCCGGCATCATCATCAGCTTGGTGAGCAGGTAGCGCTCGCGGTTGGTGAACTGCATGTGCTCATAGGAGTTGGGTCCCTTGATGCGCAGGCCCTCGGAGTCGATGAGTCGGCCCACGTCGTGGGTGGGGTGGGCGTGGTCGAAGTCGAGGATCTCCTCGGTCAGGGACTTCCCGGGGTGGTCGAGGGAGGGGACGGTGCCCATGACGTCCCAGAAGTTCTCGTAGGTCTCCTCGTTGAGCATGCGGCCTCCGCGGTTGAGGAAGCCGCGGGAGTTGCCCAGCGGGCTGTGGCCGTACTCGTTCTCGAAGGTGGACAGTGCCGCACCGTCGTTCGCGCCGTGGGTCTCCAGCCCGAGCATGGTGATCTGGGACCCGTCCCACTTGCCGTCCCGGATCAGGTAGATACCGGCGGCGAGGTTCCCGATGCCGGTACCGATCATGTAGGCCTTGCGTGTCATCGCAGTCGTCCTTCCTGGTTGCGCGACCCGGTGGGTCCGGGCACGTCCTCTTAAAACGGAGTGTACTCCATTTGGAGCACGCTCCGCATGTGGGATGATGGGGGCACCCTCCTCCAACCCACCTGCAGGTCCGACCAGAGTGGGCAGGGAGTGAGGGCAATGGCGGAAGGGGCGGGCGAGGAGCACATGGTGGGGACAGGAGCAGGGGCGGCAATGGGCGCAGGTACTGGGTCGCACGTGGACACTGCCGAGGACCCCGGGCACGGCGTCCTGCCCCGCCCGGGCCTGCGTGAGCGCAAGAAGAAGGAGAGGCGCGCACGTGTTCTGGCCGCCGCGTCACGTCTCTTCGCAGAACGCGGGTACGAGGGCGTGACCACCTCGGAGATCGCAGCAGTTGCCGATGTGGGGGTGGGAACGCTCTTCAGGCACACGGGGACCAAGGCGGAGCTGCTCGTGGAGGTCATGAACCAGCGCATCGCTGAGGGGATGGAGGAGGGGCTCGAGCGTGCGAGGCAGGGCCGCACGGTTCAGGAATCGATCCTGGCGATCCTGGAGCCCCTGGCTGAGGAGTCCTTGGCCCACCCGGGCAACATGGTCGCCTACGAGAAGGAGGTGCTCTTCGGCTCGGAGGAGGGACGAACCTCCTCCACGGCGCGCATCTCCCAGGTGGAGGCTGCCATCGTGGAGGTCCTCCGGCTCCACGGCTCCCGTCCCCGCAATGCGCGTATCGCAGTTGAGGACGTCGCCCACACGATCTACGCCACCCTCTTCCTCGACATCATCAAGGCCTTGGTGGGTACTGCGGCGCCCGAGGACCTACCCGAGCGTGTCCGGCGCAGCGTCGACATGCTGGTCGGCGCCCTGCTGCGCCCCTGACCTCCACCCTCACCCCTCACCCTGGCGAAGTCCGCTCAATTCTGGGGTCGAGGTCCGCTCAATCCGGGGTCGACGTCAGTGGTGACCGGCGTGGGACGGAGGCCCGACGCAGCGTGCGGCTGATCGCTGGACCTCTGGCCGAACTGGGCCGACCCGCCTCACCCCTACCATTCGGAGAGGCCACCGCCGTTCGCCGAGTGTGCGGGCCACGCCCTCGAAGGTGGCGGAAGGGGCGT
>JAKECL010000278.1 GCA_030460725.1 Propionibacterium sp. | reverse complement strand
TCCCGCGTACGGTCGCCATGACCGTCTTCGGGGACCTGGACGAGACCCGCATGCCGGGCCTTCCCCCGGGGCGCAGCCCCGTGGCGACCTATCTGGTCGATGCCGCGAACGCCGCGTGGATGACGCGCCTGTGGGACCGGGCGCGTGAGGAGGTGGAATCGGGGGGCCGCGTCTACGTCGTGTGCCCGCGCATCGACGAGGGCGACGCAGTCGCGGATGCGGAAGTGGGTCCGGCGACTGCGGCCCCGCCTCTGGCCAGTGTCCACGCCGTCGCGGAGTCCCTGCGCACCTCCGGGGCGCTGGCCGGACTCGGCATCCACGAACTCCACGGCCGTATGGGTGCCAGTGAGAAGGCACAGGTCATGGCGGACTTCTCCCGGGGGCTGGCCCCCGTGGTCGTGGCCACCACCGTGGTGGAGGTGGGCGTGGACGTGCCGGAGGCCTCCATGATGGTGGTCCTGGATGCCCAGCAGTTCGGGCTCTCCCAGCTCCACCAGCTGCGCGGGCGCGTCGGACGTTCCTCACGCCCCTCGGTCTGCATGGCCGTCCACCGGCACGGGATCTCCGAGTGGTCCCTGGAACGTCTGCGCGCCTTCGCCTCCACCACCGACGGTTTCGAGTTGGCGGACGAGGACCTCAGGCTGCGTCGCGAGGGTGACGTGTTGGGTGCCGACCAGTCGGGGCGCACCTCCGGCCTCCGATTCCTCTCCGTCCAGCGTGACGAGGCCGTGATCCGCGAAGCCCGCGAGGAGGCCGCGGAGATCGTTGCCCGGGACCCGGCACTGCGGGACCACCCAGATCTGGGGCGCGCGGTGCGTGAACGGGCAGGCAGCGACCTGGTGTGGATGGAGCGGTCCTGAGACCTGGCCCGTGGGGGCGTCACCGCTTCCCGCCCGGTGATGTCGGTGGCAGTGACCCTAGAGTGGTGGCATGACGAGAATCGTGGCAGGGGAGGTCGGCGGACGCACCCTCAGGGTGCCTGCGCGCGGGACACGGCCCACCTCGGAGCGCGTGCGCGAGGCCCTCTTCTCCAGGCTCCACCACATGGATGTCCTCCGCGGTGCGCGTGTCCTCGACCTCTACGCGGGGTCAGGTGCGCTGGGCCTGGAGGCGGCCTCCCGCGGGGCCGCCTCGGTGGCCCTCGTGGAACGCTCCCGTCCCGCGGCCCAGGTGATCGGTGCCAATGTGCGCTCCCTGGGATTGGCGGAGGTGGCCAGCGTCCACACCGCCGACGTGCGCTCCTATCTGCTCTCCCGCGGGGGGGAGGCGCTGGGAGGGGACCTGGACCTGGTGTTCCTGGACCCGCCCTACGACATCGACGAGGACACCCTCACCGAGGCACTGGAGCTGTTGGCCCCCTGGATCGGCGCCGACACGCTGGTGGTCGTGGAGCGTTCCACCCGCAGTCCGGAGCCGAGCTGGCCGGAGCACCTCCACCTGGAGGAACGCCGCGCCTACGGGGAGACGGTCGTGTGGTTCGCGGGTCCGCCGTTGCCCCCGGACAGCGGGGAGGGGGACGGGGACCACCCCGGCGCCCTCCCCCCGAGGTCGCCCTCGTAGACTGGCCACATGATCACAGCCGTCCTGCCCGGTTCCTTCGATCCGGTCACCATCGGCCACGTGGACCTGGTCCGTCGCGCCACGCGCGCTGCCGACCGGGTCCTCGTGGCCGTGGGCGTCAACGCCCACAAGGCCGCGCACTTCCCCATCGACCAGCGTGTCGAGTTCCTGCGTGAGGCCCTGGAGGACATCCCCCGGGTCGAGGTCGCCCGCATGGACGGTCTCCTGGTGGACTTCTGTCGCGAGCACGGGGCCGACCTGGTGATCAAGGGGATCCGGGACTCCGCGGACGTGTCCTGGGAGATCCTCCAGGCCAGCGTCAACCGTGAGATCGGTGGCGTGGAGACCGTGCTGCTGCCCACCAGCCCCGAGATGGTGCACGTCTCCTCCTCCATCGTTCGGGAGCTCGCCTCGTGGGGAATGGACGTCTCCCGGTATGTTCCCCCCCATGTCGCACGCGTGATGGCGGACAATGGGCCGGAGGGCACCCACCGCGGTGCCGGGCAGGAGGGAGGCAGCGATGTCTGAGCAGGACCGGAGCACCCAGGTGCATCACGACGACCACGATCCCGGTGAGGTGCCGGTGCACCAGGGCGCCGACACCGGGAGCGGGAGCCCCGCAGCGGGGTCACAGGAATGGGGGAGTGAGGCCGTCTACGGGCCCTCCACCGTCATCGCCGCGCTGGACCAGCTGGAGGACCTGGTCGCCCAGGCGCGTGCGGTCCCCCTGTCCGCCTCCATCATGGTCAACCGCGCCGAGATGCTCGACCTCATCGACCAGGCCCGCGACGCGCTGCCTGACGACCTGGTCGCCGCCGACGCCGTCGTGGCCGACGCCGATGCCGTGCTGGGGCGGGCGGACTCCGCCGCCGAGGTCACCATCGCCGAGGCCAACACCCGGGCCCGCTCCACCCTCGACGACGCACGTGAGCGTGCTGACCAGATGCTCCAGGAGGCCAGGGACCAGGCCTCCCACCTGGTCACCAGCGCCCAGGAGGAGGCCGAGGCGACCCAGGCGCAGGCCCGGGCCGACGCGGAGTCGACGATCGCGGACGCCCAGGCGCAGGCGGAGCGCCTGGTCTCCACCGAGAACATCACCCACCTGGCGGAGGACCGGGCCCGCCAGATCGTGGCGGAGGCCCGCAGCACCGACGCCCAGCTGCGCCGCGGTGCGGACGAGTACGCCTCCTCCACCCTCACCGAGGTCGCGCATCTCCTCGCCGACCTCCAACGACGCACGGACGGTGGTCGCCGGGCCATCGCCGACCGCAACGGAATCGACCAGACGGACATTGACATTGACCACCACTGACACCACTGTGAAGCTCTCACTGCGCGACCTGCCCCGCACCCTGGGGGCCAGCGTCCACCACGACATCGCCTGGGTGGTGCCCGAGGACCTGGGCACCTCCGCCATGTGGGTGCAGCCCGGTTCCACCCTGCACCTCGAGGTGGACCTCACCAGCGTCGACGAGGGCGTCCTGGCCCAGGTCAGCGGCGAGGCGGATCTGCACGGCGAGTGCGTGCGCTGTCTGGACCCGGTCACCGAGACCGTGACCTTCGAGGCTGCAGACGTCTACTTCGAGAAGCCACGCACCCTCGCGCATCCCTCCGCGGAGGAGGAGGTGCCCGAGGAGACGCGAATGGTGGGTGTGGGTGACGTGGTGGACCTGGAGCCCCTGGTTCGTGACGAGGTGCTGGACCTGGTGGACCCCCTGCCCCTGTGCCGTCCCGACTGCCCGGGCCTGTGCCCCCAGTGCGGCGTCCACCTGGCTGACGTGCCCGCCGACCACCATCACGACGTCATTGATCCTCGGCTCGCCAGCCTCGCGGCACTTCTCGGTGACGCTGGTCCGGACGAAGAGATGGCAGGCGGGGTGGCCCCCGACGCGCCGATCGTCGAGGAGGGCACCACACCGGAACCCTCGACCCGCGAAGAGCAGGGGAGAGGGCGCGACTGATGTCCCGCAAGCTGCACCCCCCGGTGCCCCCCCGGGCAGACCCCCCCGCGCGCCGGCCCCAGTGGGGTGCGGACCTCGCCCCCGGCCGCCGGGGGTTGGCCC
>JAKECL010000277.1 GCA_030460725.1 Propionibacterium sp. | reverse complement strand
GCTGGGCGGCTGGGCCGCAGGTGGGCGTGGCGCGTGGGCCGGGGCAGGGGTGGGGGTGTGTCCGCCCTCGTCACCGCCCCTTCGGGGCGAATGCGCGCGCAATGGCACGTGCAAGCAGGTTGAGGAGCATGACGATGAGGATGAGCACCAGGGCCGCAGCCCAGGCGCGTTCGTAGTTGATGGTGGTCACGCAGTTCTCCGCGCCCGCACGGCAGGTGGCCAGCCCCTGGGAGTACTGGCGATAGACGTAGACGGGAAGTGTCGTCATGCGTCCGTCGAAGACGTTCGTGTTCATCTTCTCGATGAAGCCGACCGTCATGAGCAGCGGTGCGGTCTCGCCGATGACGCGGGCGATGGCCAGCATCACCGAGGTCGTCAGTCCCGCCGCGGAGGTCCGCAGCACCACCTTGACGATCGTGCGCCACTTCGGCACGCCGAGTGCGTAGGAGGCCTCGCGCAGCTCATTGGGCACCAGGCGCAGCATCTCCTCCGAGGAGCGCACCACCGTGGGAACCATGAGCACGCTGAGCGCCACCGCCCCCATGATGCCCGCACGGTACCCCGATCCCACGGCGATGGTGAACAGGGCGGCGGCGAAGAGGCCGGCCACGATGGAGGGGATGCCCGTCATGACATCGACGAAGAAGGTCGTGGCCTTCGCCAGGCGCGAGCCCGCACCGTACTCGACCAGGTAGATCGCGGCGAACAGGCCGATGGGGGCGGAGATCAGCGTGGCCCAGGCGGTCACGACCAGGGTCCCCACGATGGCGTGGGCGATGCCCCCCTCCGGCTTCCCCCCGAAGACACCGACCATGTCGGTGGTGAGGAAGGACCAGGTGAGCCTCAGGTACCCGTTGGACACGACCGTCCAGATCAGGGACACCAGTGGGACCATGGCGGCCAGGAAGGCCAGGGACACCGCGACGAGGGCGACCTTGTCCTTGACGGCGCGCCGACGGTCCCAGGCGGGGTCGGCCGAGGCGAAGGGCGAGGTCCCCACCGAGGTGCGGGGCGTGGCTGGGGACGGGGTCTCCCCGGGAATCATGGTGGTCATCAGTTGGCTCCCGAGAACTCGGCGCGACGCGACACGATCCACCGGGCGATGGAGTTGACGACCATCGTGATGGCGAAGAGCGCCAGGCCCGTGGCGATCAGTGCAGAGGTGTTGATGCCGGTGGACTCCGGGAACTGCAGCGCGATGTTCGCTGCGATCGTGGAGTGCTTGCCGGCCTGGAGGATGTCCCAGGAGAAGGAGTTGCCCACCGACAACACCATGACGACGGCCATGGTCTCCCCGAGCGCACGGCCCAGGCCGAGCATGGATGCCGAGATCACCCCGGAGCGTCCGAATGGGAGGACCGCGATGCGGACCATCTCCCAGCGGGTGGCACCCAGGGCCAGCGCGGCCTCCTCGTGCAGGGCGGGGGTCTGCAGGAACACCTCACGCGAGACCGAGGTGATGATCGGGAGGACCATCACCGCCAGGATCAGCGCTGCGGAGGCGATGACGCGACCCGTGGGGGATGCGGGGCCGTTGAAGAGCGGGAACCACCCGACGTGGTCGGCCAGCCAGGTCCACACGGGCACGAGCTTGGGGATCAGCCAGATGGCGCCCCACAGGCCGTAGACGACGGAGGGGATCGCCGCCAGCAGGTCCACGAGGTAGCCGAGGACCTGGGCCATCCGCCGCGGTGCGTAGTGGCTGATGAACAGCGCGATGCCCACGGAGACGGGCACCGCCACGACCATGGCGAGCACGGCGCCCAGGAGGGTGCCGAAGACCTGGGGGGCGGTGAACGCCCAGATGGAGACCTCCCCGGAGGAGCCCATGGTGCGGAAGCGGAGGGAAGGGTCTCCCAGTGCGGGCCAGGCCCGCATGACCAGGAACACCGCGACAGCGGCGAGCGTGCAGAGGATCAGCACAGCAGCCGCCGTCGCGAGTCCCTTGAAGACCGCGTTGCCGGCCTTCCCGGTGTTCTTCATGGTGCGATCAGTCCTGAGAGTGGGGGCGGGACAGGTGGATCACTTGATGGCGTCGAGGGCGGTGGTGACCTGCGTGCGCAGGGACTCGCTGAGCGGCGCGGACCCGGCGTTGTCCGAGGCGTCGGCCTGGCCCTGCTCGGAGACCTGGTGACCGACGAAGGCCTTCACCAGGGCTGCCTCGTTGGCATCGCTGTAGGTGGAGCACACGATGGAGTAGGAGATGAGCACCAGCGGGTAGGAGTCGTTGGTGTCGGGCACGCGGTTCACGGACAGAGCGAGGTCGTTGTCCTCATGACCCTCGGTGCGTGTGGCGGTGTCCGCGGCCTTTGCTGCCGTCTCATTGGAGAAGGCGACGAAGCTGCCGTCCTTGGCCTCCAGGGACACGGTGCCGAGGCTTCCTGCCTGGGAGGCGTCGGCGTAGCCGATGGCGCCCTGGCCGGCCTGGACGGCCTGGACCAGACCAGAGGTCTTGTCGCCGGACTCGCCGCCTGCCACCGGCCATTCCTTGCCGGCCTCGTCGCTCCACACCTCGGGGGCAGCGGAGTGCAGGTACTCGGTGAAGTTCTCAGTGGTGCCCGACTTGTCGGCACGGTGGACAGGGGTGATCGCGAGATCGGGCAGGGAGACACCGGAGTTGGTGGCGGCGATCGCCGGGTCGTTCCAGTTCGTGATCTCCCCGCGGAAGATCTTGGCGATCGTCGCGGCGTCCAGGTTCAGGGAGGTCACGCCGTCGAGGTTGAAGATGACGGCGACCGGGGAGATGTAGACGGGCAGAGCCCAGGCGGGTGCCCCGCAGCGCTTCTCGGCCGCGGCCACCTCGTCGCCCTCCAGGGGGGCGTCGGAGCCGGCCCAGGCGACCTGGCCGTCGGTGAACTGGGTGATACCCGCACCCGAGCCGACCGCGTCGTAGGAGAGGGTCACGTCGGGCTGCTGGGAGGCAAACCCTGCCTTCCACGCCTCCATGGCGGCCTCCTGGGAGGAGGCGCCCGCACCCGCAAGTGTGCCGGTGAGCTCGGTCGGGGAGGCCGTGGAACCCTCCCCGCCGGAGGTGGCTGCACCCGACTGGTCGGAGCCGGACCCGGAGGAGGAGCCGCAGGCCGCGAGCGTGGCGATCAGGGTACCGGCGCCGAGGATCGCGCCGATGCGGGTGGAGCGAGAACCGAGGGACATGTTCATCTTCCGTTCTGCCGCCCGACGGACGGCTCATCATCTGGCCGGAGTGGACCGGCTGGACGACAAGCTAGGGAGGTGAGGTGTCCGCGGAACGCGATGCAGGTGAACACCGGGTGAACGCTGCTGTGACGCCTGACACGAGGGCGGGCATCTGCGCCGGTGGGAACGCGGGGTCACGACCTCGTCACAGTTCGGGGAGGTCCCTGTCCGCGCTCCTCGACACCCGCTGGCGTACCGCGGGCCCTGCACATTGCCACGCCGACACCGGGACCATCCGGGCCCCGACGAGGGTGGGAGAGGGCGCGAGAGATGGAGCCGTCACGGCCGGTCGACAACCTCGCGTTCCCACGCAGCGACCCCGCCCTCGACAACCCTGAACATCGGGTGTGGGTCCACCCGGTCCGCCTCCACCCGTTCCAGGCGCGCGACGTCGGAGGGGCTGCGACGGCGGAGCTTTGCCAGGAGGTGCCG
>JAKECL010000003.1 GCA_030460725.1 Propionibacterium sp. | reverse complement strand
CGGTTGGAGCGGTCCAGGAGGATCGAGAAGTAGTACTCGGCGGCAATGTCCGCACCCTCGGCGATGAGGACGGTGTTGACCCTGTGTCCCTTGATGTCCATGCCGAGGATCTCCTCGGCGCGGTCATGGACCTCCTGCGGGGTGTGGGCGAGCTTCACGCCTCCGGCCTTGCCGCGCCCACCCGTTTTGACCTGGGCCTTGACCACCAGGAGACCCTCATGGAGGCGTTGGGCGGCGCTGAGCGCCTCGTCGGCGGTGGTGGCGGTGATGCCGGGGAGGACGGGCACACCGTGCGCCCCGAACATGTCGCGTGCCTGGTACTCGTAGAGATCCACTCTGCGTCCCTTCTGCCTGGTGGGTGCTGGGAGGGCTGCGCCGGGGTGGGCGCCGATCCCCTCGACGGTCGTGGTCACCGGTGGTGCCCGATGCCGATTGCTCGACATCGAGACATCTGCTGACAGGTTACCCCGAACCGGGGGCGGCGTCCCACACTTCGTCATGGGACAGATGCGGTGGGACACCAGAAGGAGCCGGTCCAGCGGCGCGTCGCGCAGGGACGAGGGGCCGCAGCGACGGCGCGGTGCCCGCGCCTGCACATGCGGGTGGGTCGGGGCAGACTGGGCCCATGACCCAGATCACGGTCTCTCCTGCAGACTCCCACTCCTGGCCTGCCGTCGAGCGCGCCCTGAGCGGGGGAGGTGACGGATCCTCCTGCTGGTGCCAGTGGTTCCGCCTGACTGCCCGTGAGTTCGAGGGGAGCTCGCGTGAGGAACGGCGCTCTGCATTGCGTCAGGAGGTCGAGGAGGGGGAGCGCCCACCGGGACTGCTGGCACATGTCGACGGAAAGGTGGCCGGGTGGTGCAGGGTCGCACCTCGGGTCGAGCAGCCCCGGCTGAACCGTTCTCGCATCGTCAGGCAGGGAAGCTCCCACCCCTGCGCGGACGAGGGGGTGTGGGCGGTCACCTGCTTCGTGGTGCGCCGCGAGTTCCGCAGACACGGGGTGGCACGGGTGCTCGCCCTGGCAGCCGTCGACTTCGCCCGCGACCAGGGCGCCACAGGTGTGGAGGCCTATCCCGTGGACACCACAGCGAGACCGCAGATGCGTGACAACGAACTCTTCCACGGCGACATCGGCCTCTTCCTGGCGGCGGGCTTCGTCGAGGTCACCCACCCCAGTCCGGGTCGCGCCGTCATGGAACTGGACCTGACCGGGGCGCGCGGGGCCGCCGACACCTGACCGAGGGAGCCAGGAGGCGGAAGGTGCGCAGGGTCACCGACGGCCAAGGAAACCACGGTTGAGGGGCTCCAGATCACGGTGCGAGGTGAGTGACGCCCGCCGGCTGCTCGACATCCAGCACGCACCCCGCCTCCAGGGTGACCACGACGTCGGCGAGATCGCAGGCACCGGGATCGTGGGTGGCCAGGATGACGGTGACTCCCCTGTCCGCCTCGGCCCGCGCCGCACGATGGATCAACTCGCGTGACTGGACATCGGCAGCAGCTGTCGGTTCGTCCAGCAGGAGCACGGGCGCCTCCTGCACCAGAGCCTGCGCGACCAGTGCACGCTGACGCTGCCCGCCGGAGACCTCACAGAGTTGGCGCCCCGACAGGTCCTCCACACCCAGCAGACGCATGCGCTCCTCCACGACCTCCCGGTCACGTGCCCGCATGCGCCCGAACAGGCCGAGTCCGCCCCAGCGCCCCATGGCCACCGCCCCTCCCACGGTCAGCGCCAGACGCGCGGGCACCGGCGGCACCTGGGGCACCAGGGCAGTGCGCACACCCGCCAGCCCCTCCACGCGTCCGGACACGACCGGGAGCACCCCGGCCAGAGCCAGCAGCAATGTGGACTTGCCGGAACCGTTACCCCCTCGCAGCACGGTGAGCGCGGCGCAGGGAATGTCGAGAGTCACACCGTCCAGTGCCACGACCTCCCCACGCGTGACACGCAGGTCTCGGACACCCAGGGCAGGAGCAGCGACAAGGGCCGCCGTGGCAGAGGTACCGGGGGCACGGACCGGGACAGAGGAGGCATTCACGGAACCACCCTAACTCGCAATCCTATTTGATAACCATTATCATCTCTGCCGTGTCCCTCCTCCTCGAACCCCTCAGCGCCGGCTTCTTCAATCGCGCCCTGCTCGGCGGTGTCCTCGCAGCACTGATCTGCGCGGTCGCCGGGACATGGGTGGTCGTGCGCGGCATGGCATTCCTGGGCGAGTCGATCTCGCACGGCATGCTGCCCGGGGTCGCCATCGCGACCCTGCTGGGGCTCTCCCCGCTGGCGGGTGCCGCCGTGAGTGCAGCAGCCATGGGGGTGGGGATCGGGTGGATGACCCGACGCGCGCGCCTGGCCGAGGACACGGCCATCGGCATTGCCTTCGTCGGCATGCTCTCAGTCGGCGTCATCATCGTGTCCAGGTCCCGCTCGTTCGCCACGGACCTGACGGCAATCCTCTTCGGCGACATTCTGGCGATCAACTCCGCAGAGCTCGTGGTCCTGTCTGGAGCCCTGGTGCTCACCTGCATTCTCGCGCGGGTCGCGCACCGTCCGCTCCTGGCACTGAGCCTGGACGAGACCCTGGCCCACACCCTGGGCATGCGACCCCGTCTGGCGCGCATCGCACTGCTCGCCCTGGTCACCCTGGCCGTTGTCGCCTCCTACCGGGCTGTCGGTTCCCTCCTGGTCGTCGCGCTGTTGGTTGCGCCGCCCGCCACCGCAGCCCTGTGGTCACGATCCATCGGCGGTGTCATGGCCGGAGCGGCGCTGGTTGCCTCCGCATCGGTGTTCATCGGCCTCTACATCTCCTGGTACGCGGCCACCGCGGCCGGAGCGACCATCGCTGCCCTGGCGGCAGTGACCTTCATGGTGAGCGCCGCCCTGCGTCCGCTCCTGCGACGCCGCCCGTCCCGCACGACTGCGTCGCATGCGGTGTCCCCCGGCATCGCTCCCGCAGTTCCACCCACCCAGTGAGCGGCACGCCGCCCCACCCACCGGGACTGGACGTCCAGACCCGACCGACACCCCGCCACCGAGTCACACGCCGAAGGAGCACCATGTCCCCACAGCCCTCCCGTCACTCCCAGGACCTTCCTCCCGGCACCCGCGCTGTGGGGACGGCCCGCAACCGCCCCCCCTCCCCGGTGACCACCACTCTCACCGCGCTGGTCGCCCTGGCGGCACTGGGCCTCTCGGCATGTGCAGGTGGCACCGATCCGGCGTCCGGGACGGTTGCCGAGCCCCAGTCCACTGCCCCGCAGTCCACCACTCCCCAATCCGGCGGCGCCACCCCGCACGGCTACGTCGAGGGTGCCTCCGAGCTCTCCGAACCCGCCCTCTCCCTGCTCAGCGTCTCCGAGGCCGGGCAGGTCTCCCTGCTGACCCTCACCGACCTCTCCTCCCAGGACATCACCACCCTGGATCACGCCGACCACGTCGCCACCGACGGCCGCTTCCTCGCCGCAGGACTTGACGGCGGTGGCGTGGCACTGGTCGACTCCGGAGTCTGGCTGGTGGACCACGGCGACCACCAGCACTACTACCGTGCGCCCGCCCGTTCCCTCGCCACCCTCACCGACCTCTCGGGTGCCCCCTTCATCACCTCGGGAGAGCGTCTGAGCGTCGTCGGCACGGGGACCACCGCCGTCCTCCTCGACCGCCAGGAGCTGGGTGCAGGAACGGTCTCCGAACTCTCCCGCACCACCATCGATGAAGGATCGCTGGCGGCACCCCTGGGCGAGGGCTGGGTGGTGGTCAGCGGAGGCACCGTCTCCGTCCTCGACCAGGGCGGCACCCCCGTGGCGGGGTTCTCCCAGAACTGCGCATCCCCACAGGGCGGAACCACCACCCGCGTCGGGGTGGTCCTCAACTGCGAGGGAGGTGCCGTCCTCGCGACGGTGGATGCCACCGACGGGACAGCGGCACTGGAACGCATCGACCTGCCCGAAGGGACCGACGCAGCCGCACGCCCCCACTCCTTCAACTCCCGCCCGGGCCGCCCCACGGTCGCGGCTCTGGACGACACGGGTGGCTACTGGTTGCTCGACACCCGCGCGCGCACGTGGAGCCATGTGGACTCCGCTCCGCTGGTCGCGGTCGCATCGGTGGACGACCGCCGCGACCGCGTCGTGGGCATGGACTCCGAGGGCCGCCTCCACATCTGGTCCGACGGCGAGCTGGCAACCTCCACCGATCCCATTGCCTCAACCCGGCTGGGAGGAGGCGCCCTCTTCGTCGACGCCACCCGCGCCTACGTTCCCGCGGCGGGCGGGGACCAGGTGCTGGAGATCGACATCGCCGACTCCGCCCGCGTGGCCCGCACCATCGAGGCCCCCGGCCTCCGCTCCTTCGTGGAGGTGGGACTGTGAGGTGGCGCGGACTCCTGGCACTGGCCGGACTGCTGGTGACCCTCGGCGCCGCTGGATGCGCCCAGGAGGCAGGGGAATCCCCGACCTCCGGGGGCCAGGCACGTCCCTCGGGTTCTCCCCAGGTGGTGGTGACCACCAACATTCTCGGGGACGTCGTCACCCAGCTGGTCGGGGACCAGGTGGAGGTGCGCACCCTCATGGCACCCAATGCCGATCCCCATTCCTTCGGCGTCTCCGCCCAGGACGCCGCCCAGATGCAACAGGCGGACCTGCTGGTCGCCAATGGCCTGGGACTGGAGGAGGGCCTCCTGGACCACGTCGAGTCCGCGCGCAGTGCAGGGACCGCCATCTTCGAGGCCGGAGAGCATCTGACGCCGCTGGAGTACAACACGGAGGAGGCCTCAGGGGTCGACCCACACTTCTGGACCGACCCGACCGTCATGGCTGAGGTCGTCACCGCCTTGGAAAGCGCACTGGCGGAGAACGTGACAGGCGTGGACACCGCCCGACTCCAGTCGGCGACCAGCGAGTACCTCGCGGAACTCGACGCCCTGGACCGGGACATGGCCACCCGCTTCGCCGCCATCCCGAAGGCCCATCGCGCACTGGTCACCAACCACCACGTCTTCGGCTACATGGCCAGGCGCTACGACTTCCGTCTCATCGGCGCCGTCATCCCTGGAGGGGCGACCCTTGCCGCTCCGAGTGCCTCGGACCTGGCGGACCTGGCCGACGCGGTACGCGAGGCGGGCGTGCCCGCCATCTTCGCCGACTCCTCCCAGCCCGACCGGCTGGTGACAGCCCTGGCCGAGCACACCGGTGTCGAGGTGGCAGTGGTCCCCCTCCACACCGAGTCCCTCACCGCCTCCGACGGCGAGGCCCCCACCTACCTCGACATGATGCACGTCAACACCGACCGGATCGAGGACGCCCTCACCTGAGGCCCCGACCGACAGGCAGGCGTCGCCCTCGTCCGAGCGAGCGCGCCTACGCGACCACCTGCAACACACCCCACACAGAAGGAGACAAGGACATGAATCTGTCCTCCCCCCGTGGCGCACGACGCCGCACCCCCGGCCTCGCGTTCCTCGCGACCGCAGGCGTTGCCGCCCTGGCTCTGGGCGGCTGTTCCAGTGGTTCGGACGCAGCCGCCTCCGGGCAGTCCGGACAGTCCGGCGCCGCTGCGGCAAGTCCCGCTGCAGTGACCTCCGGTGGTGACCGCTTCGCCTTCACCTACGACGGCGGAATCCGCGTCATCGACGCCCAGGACCTCTCCCCCGTCGCCGACATTCCCCTGGCCGGCTTCAACCGTCTCAACACCTTCGGTGACGGCGAGCATGTCCTGGTCTCCACCGACGGTGGCTTCCAGGTGCTGTCCACCGGCGCGGGCGGCGGCACGGCCACCCTGACCGACCTGGTGTTCCCGGCCACCACCCCGGGCCACGTGGTGCGTCACGCCGGCCACACCGTCCTCTTCGACGACGGGACCGGGAACATCCAGATCCTGGAGTCCACTGCACTCGGTTCCTCCGCAACGGACACCGTCACCTCGCTGCCCGCGGCGACCACCGTCCACTCCGAAGCCGCCCACCACGGGGTCTCCGTGGAACTCAAGGACGGCTCCCTGGTGCGCACCCTCGGCAACTCCGAGTCACGCACGGGTGCCCTGCTCCAGGATGCCTCGGGCAAGGAGATCAGCCGGATCGAGACCTGCCCGAGCGTGCACGGGGAGGGTGTCGCAGCGGGCGAGGCCGTCGTGCTCGGCTGCGAGGACGGTGTGATCCTGCTGCGTCAGGGCACCTGGGAGAAGATCCCCAGCCCCGCCGGCGCCTACGGGCGCGTGGGCAACTCCTACGTGAGCGATGACTCCCCCATTGCGGTTGTGGACCACCGCACCGACCCCGACGCCGAGGGCGTGACGCTGGACCAGCTGGGCTTCGTGGACACGGCTGCGGCCACCTTCGACGTCATCGACATGCCCGAAGGCGTCCAGTACACGTGGCGGGGCGTGGGGCGTGACGCCCAGGGCGATGCCTGGGTGCTGGGCACCGACGGTTCACTGCACCACGTGGATGTCACGGGACGCGCGATCACCGACTCGATCCCCGTGGTCGCAGCCTGGGAGGGCCCTGTCGAGTGGCAGGACCCCCACCCGGCCCTGGTGGTCGACGGTGACACGGCCTGGGTGAGTGAACCCGCCGCGAAGAAGATCCACAAGGTGGACCTGGCGAGCGGGCAGATCGTCTCCGCAGACGTGGATGTGGCGCCGAACGAGGTTGCACTGGTGCGCGCCAGGTGAGCAGGTCATGATCCCCGCCGGGCGGGCGCGCCGCCGAGCCGCGCACCCGACCGGCACCGGCGGGACCTGAGCTGCCGCGATCACACGTCGGCTCGCGCGCGTCCGGCGCCGGACCGGGCCGTTCACACCCCGTCCACCACCAAGGACCTCCCCGGGGAATCCCCGGGGAGGTCCTCTGTGTCTCCTGCCACAGGGCGGGATGCGGTCAGCAGGGGTCAGGCGATCCGGTCCACCATGAGGTTCGCGAAGGCGCGCAGCGCATCCTTGGGTTCCCCCTGGGGCAGGGGATCCAGGGCGGCCACGGCGTCATCGGCCCAGCGCTGGGCGAGCCCGCGGGTCTCCTCGATGACGTCGTGGTCACGCAGACGCGCGACCACCGCCGCCAGTGCCTCGTCCGAACTCAGGTCCGCCGCCAGGTCCGCGAGGATCGCGGCCCCGTCCTCGTCCAAGGTGCCCAGACGCTCGCGGCGCCGCAGAAGCAGGACGGGCAGGGTGTCCACACCCTCGCGCAGGTCGGTGCCCGGGGTCTTGCCCGAGGTCTCCTCGGTGGAGACCAGGTCCAGGACGTCGTCAGCCACCTGGAAGGCGACCCCGATGCGTTCCCCGAAGGTGGCCACGACCTCGGCCACGTCAAGCCCGGCGCCCCCGTGGAAGGCACCGAAGTGCGCGGCGGCCGAGAGCAGAGACCCCGTCTTGTCCGCGAGGACGTGGATGTAGAAATCCACCGGGTCCGCGCCCTCCACCGGCCCGAAGGTCTCGTCCAGCTGACCCAGGCACAGACGCTCGAAGGTGTCGGCATGGTAGGACACCGAGTCCGGGCCCAATTGGGCGATCAGCTTCGACGCCCGTGCGAAGAGCACGTCGCCGGCCAGGATCGCGCGATTGTTGCCCCACAGGTGCTGGGCAGAGGGGACTCCGCGCCTGGTGGGCGCCGAGTCCATGACGTCGTCGTGGTAGAGGGATGCCAGGTGCGTGAGCTCCATGGCGGCGGCCGCGGCGATGACATTGTCCGACACCGCCGACTCCGGGTCCCCCAGCTGCGCGCAGACCAGCGTGAGCAGCGGCCGGATGCGCTTCCCTCCCGCGCGCGCCAGGTGTGAGGTCAGTTCGTCGACGAGGTCGCGCGAACCGCGCACGGCGTCCCGGAGGGAGGACTCGACGGCTTCGAGGGCCGGGGCGATGCGCGCCTCAAGCTCGGGAGCGTGGAGGTCGGGGGGAGTGGATGTCACGGGAGGAGAACGACCACCTGATTGAGGAGGGACAGGACCGGGTTCGGGAAGACACCCAGCACGATCGTACCCAGAGCACACACCCCCACCGCAACCGCAGTGAACCCCTCGGAGCGCACGACGACGGTCCGCTCCGACGCTTCGGTGAAGAACATGAGCTTCACGAGACGGAAGTAGTAGAACGCCGTGATCGCCGAGCACACCAGCGCCACGACCACCAACCAGCCCAGTCCGCCGGCGAAACCGTCGGCGAACACCACGAACTTGCCGATGAACCCGGCGGTCAGCGGGATGCCGGCGAAGGACAGCAGGAAGACCAGCATGGCCCCCGCTGCCATCGGCGACTTGCGCCCAAGCCCCGCCCAACGCTCCAGCGTTCCGGTCTCACCACCTGTGGCACCCTCCGCATCGCGCGAGCGCACCAAGGTGACCACACCGAAGGCGCCGACCGTGGCCAGGCCGTAGGCCAGCACGTAGAAGAGCACCGCGCCCGCGGAACCCCTGTGGGCCGAGAGCACCCCGATGAGGATGAAGCCCGCGTGGGCGATGGAGGAGTAGGCGAGCATCCGCTTGACGTCGTCCTGGACGATGCCGGCGAAGGTGCCCACGACCATGGTCAGCAGGGCCACCACGGCCAGGACCCCGATGAGGTCCCACTCCAGTTGGGCAGCCACCGTCTGGTAGAAGCGCAGCAGTGCCCCGAAGGCCGCCACCTTCACGCCCGCCGCCATGAAGCCGGTGACGGGGGTCGGGGCGCCCGTGTAGACGTCCGGGGTCCATGCGTGGAAGGGTGCGGCGCCGATCTTGAAGAGCAGGCCGACCACCACCAGGAAGACTCCCGCCACGACCAGCCAGTCCATGCCGTTGGCGGTGGGAAGGGCGGTGGCGACCTCCGAGATCTTCAGGGATCCGGAGTAGCCGAAGAGCAGGGCGGAACCCATGAGCAGGAAGGCGGAGGCGAAGGCGCCCAGCAGGAAGTACTTCAGGGCCGCCTCCTGGGAGAGCTGGCGACGCCTGCGTGCGGTGGCTGTGAGGATGTAGAGCGGAAGCGACATGACCTCCAGCGCCACGAAGAGCGTGATCAGGGAATCCGCTGCAGGGAAGACCATCATCCCGCCCAGGCTGAAGAGCACCAGGGCGAAGACCTCACTGCGCTGGTAGCCCTTGGCCAGGGTCAGTTCCTCGTCACCCGATCCGGGGCGGTCTGAGGGCTGGCCCGCGAAGGCACCGTCGCCGACCTGGGTACGGTCGGCGATCACCAGCAGCGCCAGGAAGCCCACGCACACGAGGATGAACTGGGACGCCAGGGTCAGGGGGTCCTCGATGTACTCCCCCAGGGACGAGGGCGACGCCACCACGTCGCGCCACCGCAGGGCGATGGCGGCCCCAGCCAGGAGGGTGGCCAGCAGAGACACGCCGATGCCGATCGGACGACGCAGACGCTGGGGGGCAAAGGCCTCGACGAGGACGCCCAGGACGCCACCCCCGAGCACGATGAGGACCGGGGTGAGGGAGGCCCACCCGATGGTGGGTGCCGTCATCTCTGCGGTGCTGAGCAGGTTCACTTCGTGCTCCCTTCGTCAGCAGCGGAGACCGTGCTGACCATGTGCGACGCGGATGCCTGGGCGGAGGAGGCACCCAGTGCCACCACCGCCTCATCGGCGACCGGTGTCAGTGCCCCGACCAATGGGGCGGACCAGATGCCCAGCACGGCCATGGCCGCGATGAGCGGGGTGACGACGCTCTTCTCGCGGACGTCCATGTCGGGGACGTCGCGTCCCTCGGGCCTGGGTCCGGTGAACAGTCGCTGGTAGGGCACCAGCACGTAGAGGGCAGCCAGGATCACGCCGAGCACCGCCAGGACTGCCAGGACCACGCTCACGGAGTAGGTGCCCACCAGAACCAGGTACTCGGGCACGAACCCGGAGAGACCGGGCAGGGCCACCGAAGCCAGGCCCGCCACCAGCCACGTCCCCGCGATCAGCGGGGTGACACGCTGGAATCCGCCGTAGCTGGCGATCTCACGGGTCCCGCCTCGTTCGGTGAGGAAGCCGGAGATCAGGAACATCGCGGCGATGGACACCCCGTGGGCGACCATGTAGAACATGGCGCCCGTCAGTGCCACGGAGGACCCGATGAAGATGCCGAGCACCATGAACCCGAAGTGGGACACCGAGGTGTAGGACACCAGACGCATGAGGTCCTTCTGTCCGATGGCCGCCAGCCCACCCCAGAGGATGGACAGGACGGCCAGTGCGCACAGCACCCAACGCGCCTGGGATGCGGCGTCGGGCAGGAGGCGCAGGCACAGTGTGATCATGCCGAAGGTGCCGATCTTGTCGAGCACGCCCACCAGCAGCACCGAGGTGCCCGGGCGGGAGGCGGCGGCAGTGTCGGGCAGCCAGGTGTGCAGCGGCACCATGGGGGCCTTGATCGCGAAGGCGATCATGAAGCTGACGAAGATCCCCATCTGGACCCCCGCCGACATCCCGGGCACCACCTGGGAGGCGGTGTCGAGGCGGAAGAGGGTCTCGGAGCGCTCGGGTGCCAGTGCCCACAGGGCGACCAGCCCGCCCAGCATCGCCAGGCCCCCGGCCAGGGAGTAGAGCAGGAACTTCAGCGCCGCGGCGCGTCTGCGCTGGGCGTCGCCCACCCCGAAGCGGCCGATCATGAAGTACAGCGGGATCAGCATGGCCTCGAAGGCGATGTAGAACACGACGACATCGAAGGCCGCGAAGATCATCACCATGAAGGCTTCGAGCAGGAGGACCAGGGCAGCGTAGGAGCCGCCCTCGTCCCCGCCCTCGTCCTCACGCCAGCCGGCGAGCAGGACCAGGGGCACCAGGGCGGTGGCCAGCAGCACCATGACGAGGCCGAGCGCATTGACACCGAGTGCCCAGGAGACGCCGATCTGGGGGATCCAGGAGGCGGTCTCCACGAGCTGGTAGGTGCCGGCGGTGCTCCAGTCGAAGGTGGTGGCCGCGATGACGGCCAGCACCAGTTCGACCAGGGAGACCCCCAGCGCGACGGCGCGACCCTGCCTGCGCAGGGCGGGGACCAGGCCGACCAGGGCGGCGGCCAGCGCCGGGATGACGACGAGGATCGTCAGCCACGGAGTGGAGGCGTGGACGAGATCGGTGATTTCCATGAGTTCTCCTCCCGCCCTCACAGCCTGAAGCCGAGGACGATCGCCAGGGCGAGGAGGACCCCGCCCAGGATGTAGGACGCGTAGGTGCGCACGTAGCCCGTCTGGGTGATCGCCACCGCGCGACCGGTCTGGCGCGCGGCCGCGGCCACACCGTTGACGGCGCCGTCCACGACGACGCGGTCACCGACCGTGGCGGCCTCCACCAGTGCCATGCCCGGGGCCATGAAGGCGGCCTCATTGAAACGGTCCTGGTAGAGGTCGTCGCGGGCCGCCATGGTCAGGGCATTCCCGGCAGGCACCGCGGTGGGGACCTCGGCTGCGCCGTAGCGACGCCAGGCCATCCACGCGCCCAGGACCACGAGCACGAGGGTCGCGATCTGGATGACCGGGACCGGGAGGACCGGCTCGGCGTGCTCGGCGGCCCCGATGGCCGGGGTCAGCCAGTTGGTGAAGGCGCTGCCGATGGAGAGCAGTCCGCCGATGAGGGCGGCGCCCACGGCCAGGATGATCATCGGGACCGTCATGAGGGCCGAGGACTCGTGGGGGTGCACAGGTGCACCCTCCGCCTCGGTGGTCCAGCGGGCCTTGCCGTGGAAGGTCATGAAGAACAGGCGCGACATGTAGAAGGCCGTGATGCCCGCGCCGACCATGGCGACGAGCCCGTAGACCCATCCGGTCCAGGGGGCTGCGGCCGTGCCGAAGGTGGAGGAGGCGAAGGCCGCCTCGATGATCTTGTCCTTGGAGAAGAACCCGGAGAAGGGCGGCACACCCAGGATGGCGAGCCACCCGAAGGCGAAGGTCGCCCACGTGACCTTCATGACCGTGCGCAGCGCGCCGAAGCGGCGCATGTTGACCTGTTCCCCCATGCCGTGCATGACGGAGCCCGCACCCAGGAACATCAGTGCCTTGAAGAACCCGTGGGTGAAAAGGTGGAAGATCGCGAAGGCCCACCCGATGGGGCCCAGGCCCGCACCCAGCATCATGTAGCCGATCTGGGACATGGTCGAGGCGGCCAGCACCTTCTTCATGTCGTCCTTCGCGCAGCCGACGATCGCCCCGAACAGCAGGGTCACCGCGCCCACGAGGGCGACCGCGGTCGCGGCCACGGGTGCCGCCTGGTAGACCGCGCCGGAGCGCACCACCAGGTAGACCCCGGCGGTGACCATGGTCGCGGCGTGGATCAGGGCGGAGACCGGGGTCGGGCCCGCCATGGCGTCACCCAGCCACGCCTGCAGCGGGAACTGCGCGGACTTGCCGCAGGCGGCGACCAGGAGGAAGAGCCCGATGAGTGTCGCCTGCGCCTGGGACAGGGTGGCGACGCCCTGGTTGACCGTCACGAAGTCGACTGAGGTGAAGTTCGCGACCATCGCCATCATGGCCAGCAGCAGGCCCACGTCGCCCACGCGGTTCATGACGAAGGCCTTCTTCGCGGCGGTCGCATTGGCGGGGACCTGGTTCCAGAAGCCGATGAGCAGGTAGGAGGCGAGGCCCACACCCTCCCAGCCGACGAAGAGGACCGCATAGGAGTCGGCGAGGACCAGGGTCAGCATCGCCGCAATGAAGAAGTTCAGGTAGGCGAAGAAGCGGCGCCGGTCGGCGTCGTGCTCCATGTAGGCCACGGCGTAGACGTGGATGAGGGAACCGACGAAGGTGACCAGCATGACGAAGGTCATCGACAGGGGGTCCACCAGCAGGCCCACCTTCACCGAGAAGTCCCCGGCGGGGATCCAGGTGAAGAGCTGGGCATCGAGCCGGCGCCCCTCGGCGGGCAGACCGAGCATCTGGACCAGGACGGCCACGCCGACCACGAAGGACGCCCAGGAAGCGAGGACCGCGAGCCAGTGACCCCAGCGGTCACTGCGTCGCCCCAGCAGGAGCAGCAGGACGGCGCAGGCCATGGGGATGGCGATCATCAGCCAGGCCAGGGATGCCGCGCCTGTGGCCTGGGTGGTGGCCACCGGGGTGGTGGCCTCGGCCGCGAGGAATGGGAGGTTGTGGAAGATCACGTCTGCTCCGCCCTCAGTTCTTCAGCAGATTGACGTCGTCGACACTCGTGGTGTCGCGCGACTTGAAGATGGACACGATGATCGCCAGGCCCACCACGACTTCGGCAGCTGCGACGACCATGACGAAGAACGCCATGGCCTCACCTGCCACATTGCCATGGATGCGGGCGAAGGTGACGAGCACCAGGTTGGAGGAGTTGAGCATCAGCTCGACGCCCATCAGGGAGATCACCGCGGACTTGCGCACCAGCACGATGACCGCGCCGATTGCGAACAGGATCGCGGCGAGCACCAGGTAGTTGGCCAGACTCATTCCTTCTCCTCACCTTCCACATGTGTGTGGGCGGCGTGCTCGCCCGGGCCCGACACGTGGTCCGTCCCGGGTCGGCCCGCATCGGGGGCCTCCTGGGCGGTGGTCGCGGCGGAAGCCCCTGCGGCATCCCCCTCCTGGGAGGACTCACCCTGCTGGGAGACGTCCCCGGGTGCGGGGGTGTCGCCCTCGTGGACGTCGACCGCGCTGGGGACCTGTCCTTCGTCCTCGGCTGCCGCCGGCTGGTCCAGCCCCTGGGGGGCTGCCGGTCCGGGCATGCCCCAGGAACCCGAGCGCGGGACCGCGCCCGAGGAGGCGGCACCGAAGGGGGAGTCGGCGTGGTCGCCACTGCGCATGAGCTGGAGTGCCTCGGCGACATCGGGTTCGACCTGGCTGATGGAGCGGTCCAGGCCGCGCACACGCAGGACGCGGGGCACCGATTCCTCCACCGGGCCCAATGTGTCGCCGGCGATGGCAGGGACGTCCACCGCGTTGGAGGTCGCATAGACACCGGGGGCGGGCAGCTGGCCGATACGGCGTCCCGACTCCTTGAAGGCGCGCATCTTGGCGCGGGCCGTGGAGTGCTGGTTGACCGCGGGTCCCAGGCGGTCGGTGTGGGTGAGCAGCATGGCGCCGATGGCGGCGGTGATGAGCAGCACACCGGAGAGCTCCATGGAGAACCAGTGGTCACGGAAGAGCGTGGTGGCCAGGGCGGTGACCGGCTCGTTGGAGTAGGGGTCGGCGCCTCCCAGCCCCTTGGCCTCGGGCATCTGGGTGTGCCCGAGGATGCCGACGAGGACCACGGCCAGTCCGACGCCACCCAGGCTCGCGGCCACAATGTTGCCACGGCGCTGGCGGCGGTAGTCGTCGGTGGCGCCGATGCCGATCATCATGATGACGAAGAGGAACAGCATCATGATTGCGCCGGTGTAGACGACCACCTGCACGGACCCCAGGAACGGGGCGCCCTGGGCGACGTAGAGGATGGCGAGTCCCAGCATGACACCGACCATCGAGATGGCGGAGTAGGCGGCCTTGCGGAAGAAGAGGACGCCGAGAGCGCAGACCACCATCACGGTGGCCACGCACCAGAAGAGGATCGCCTCCCCGGTGCTCCCCATCGCGGGCCATGCGGCCGAGATGTTCACAGCGATGCCTCCTCAGGGCTGGACTGGACCGCCCGGGCGGTGGCCAGGGACGGGTCGTCGGGACGGTTCTGCGCGACCCAGTCGATCTGGGCCTGGGTCGGTCCCGTCACGCGGCCCCGGTAGTAGTCGCCGTCCGACATGCCCTCCACCATGGGGTGGGGCGGTGCCAGCATGCCGTCCTCCAGGGGGGTCAGCAGGTCCTTCTTCTCGTAGATCTCCGTCTCGCGGTCATATTCCGCGAGTTCGAAGTCGTGGCCCATGGTCAGTGCCCGGGTCGGGCAGGCCTCGATGCAGAACCCGCAGAAGATGCACCGCAGGTAGTTGATCTGATAGACCTTGCCGAATCGCTCACCGGGGCTGTGCTGTTCCTCGGGGGTGTTGGAGCCGGCTTCGACCAGGATGGCGTCGGCCGGGCAGGCCCAGGCGCACAGCTCGCACCCGATGCACTTCTCCAACCCGTCCGCATAGCGGTTGAGGTGGTGTCGGCCGTGGAAGCGGGGCTGCACGAAGGGACCCTCGAAGGGGTACTGCTCGGTCACCGTAGGGCGGAACATCGAGGAGATCGTCACCCCGTAGCCCGCGACCGGTGCGAAGAACTCCCCGATGGGGCCCCGCGGATCGTGCTCGTAGAGCATCTCGTCGTCGGTCGACTTCTCGTCACTCATCACTGTCCTCCTTCGAGGCTGTGCCGGTGGTCGAGGCCGAGACGGTCGCCGCAATGGGGGCGCGTCCCGCGCGCGGGGACGGCGGCAGGACCTGGCCCGGCAGCGGTGGGACGGGGTAGCCGTCGGCCATGGGATCGAATGGTGCAGCTTCGGATGCCAGCTGGGCCTGCGCCTCCGTCTGCGCACGGCGCTCCGCGGAGCGGTCGCCCATCCACATGACGAACATGATGACGATGAACAGGCCCAGGATGACTGCGAACACGGTGGGCAGCCCGACGCTGACCCAGGAGGTCACCCCGCGCAGCAGGGAGACGATGATGACCCAGCCCAGCGCGACAGGGATCAGGCGCTTCCACCCGAACTGCATGAACTGGTCGTAGCGGATGCGCAGCAGGGTGGCTCGGGTCCAGATCATGAGGAACATGAAGAACCAGACCTTGAGGAAGAACCAGAGCATCCCCCACCACCCGGAGTTCAGCATCTCCACGTGGGACAGGGGCCACGGGGCGTGCCAGCCACCGAAGAACATCGTGGTGGCGACTGCCGAGACATTGAGCATGTTCACGTACTCGGAGAGGTAGTACCACGCGAACTTCATCGAGGAGTACTCGGTCATGTGACCGGCCACCAGCTCACCCTCGGCCTCGGGGAGGTCGAAGGGGAGACGGTTGACCTCACCGACAGCGGAGATGCAGTAGACGATGAAGGCGGGCAGCAGGGCCACGGCCCACCACACGCTGGCCTGGGAGGCGACGATCTGCGAGGTGGACATGGAGCCCGCCATGATGAAGACGGAGACCAGGGCCAGACCCATGGACAGCTCGTAGGAGATCACCTGGGCGGAGGACCGTACCGCACCGTACAGCGGCAGGGTGGAGTGCGTGGACCAGCCGCCCAGCACGATGCCGTACAGACCCAGCGACGTGATCGCCAGGATGTAGAGGGTGGCCACCGGCATGTCCGCCAACTGCAATGGCGTGGAGCGCCCGAACATCGAGACATTCGGTCCCATGGGGATCACTGCGTAGACACTGAACGCGCAGAACGCGGCGATGACCGGTGCCAGGAAGTAGAGGAACTTGTCGGACCGCTTGGTCCAGATGTCCTCCTTGAACAGCAGCTTGCCGGCGTCTGCGATCGCCTGGAGCAGCCCGAATGGGCCGGCGACGTTGGGACCGGGACGCGTCTGCATGCGTCCCAGCCCGCGCCGCTCCACCCACAGGGCCAGCAGCACGTTGAGGATCAGGAAGACGATGATGAAGACGGCCTTGATCAGCGTCAACCACCACGTCTCCTCCGAGAAGTCGGCGGCAACGTAGTCGGGAACCGCGACCGGGAGTACTGGAATCACCGGGCCACCTCCGCTGTGGTGCTCAGCGTCACCACGGAACCGGCGGTCCCGAGCGACTCATGGACGATGGAGCCCTGCGAGCACTCCGGGACCCACACGACATTGTCGGGCAGGTCCGAGACCTCGACGGGCAGGGTGAGGGAACCACGATCCGTGGACAGACGCAGGTGGTCGCCCTCGTCGATGCCGACGGAGGCGAGCGTCGCGCCGGACACGAGGGCGACGGGGCGTCGTGCGGAACCGGCCAGCCACGGGGCCCCGTCCTGGAGCCGACCGGCATCCAGCATGGGCTTGTGGGTGGCGAGCACCGCCTGCCCCGCAGCCACCGCGGGGGGCGAGGGCGGACGGGTGTCGGTGGGCACCACGCGGGCACCCGACCAGGACATCAGCGGGTTGACCTCGTCGTAGAGGGCGGTGAGCGTCTCCACGCCCAGGTCCACCCCGAACTCGCGGGCCAGACGCACCAGCACGTCGCGGTCGGTCAGGGAGCGCGCGGAGACGGCCTGACCGAAGGGACGCAGACGTCCCTCCCAGTTGAGGAAGGTGCCGTTCTTCTCCAGGGGCGGAGCCACGGGCAGGACCACGTCGGCCATCTCGGTGAGCTCGGAGGCGCGGACCTCCAGAGCGACCACGAAGCCCGCCCGCTCGACCGCGGTGAGCAGTCGCGCCGGATCGTCGGCATCGCGCACGTCGACACCACCCGTCACCAGGGCGGCGAGGGAACCTTCGACACCGGCGCTGAGGAGATCCTCCGCGCTGAGTCCGGGTTCGGTGGGCAGGTCGCCCCAGCCCAGGGAGTCCCGGGCGGCAGCGTCCACCAGCGGGCGTCCGAAGGGGAGCAGACCCGGCAGCAGCCCGGCCTCCACGGCGCCCCTCTCACCCGCGCGCCGGGGAACCCACTGGAGGCGGGCGCCGGCGCGGTCGGCCAGAGCAGACACGGCGCTGAGCAGTCCGGGAGTGCGCGCCGCGCGCTCCCCCACCAGGATGACGCCCCCGGCCAGACGGGTGAAGAGGTCCTCGTGAGCCCCGCCCGCAGCCAGGGCGGCCAGGACCTCGACCTCGGTGCCAGGAGCGGCATGGAGCACCTCGGCACCCATCTTGTGGGAACCGGCAGTCGTGAACGGGGCGATGGAGGCAACCTTCACGCCACCCGCCAGGACCCCCTTGCGCAGACGCAGGAAGATGGAGCCGCACTCGTCCTCGGGCTCGAGGGCCACCAGGAGCACCTGCCCGGCGGTCTCCAGTTCGGAGTACGTGACGCCCAGACCGGTGCCGGCCACGCGGGTCGCGAGGAATCCGAGCTCCTCCTGCGACTGTGAGCGGGCGCGGGCGTCGACGGAGTCGGTGTGGAGCACGGTGCGCGCGAACTTCGACCAGGCCCAGGCGTCCTCGAAGGTGAGGCGGCCGCCGGGCAGGAGCCCCACGGTGCCCTGTTCGCGGGCGGCCTGGAGGCCCCGGCGGGCTCGGTCCAGGGCGTCTGACCAGGAGGTCGCCACGAGCTTGCCGTCCTCACGCACCAGCGGCTGGGTGAGACGGGACTGCTGGTCCCACTCGAAGGCGAAGCGGTCCTTGTCGGTGATCCACTCCTCGTTGACCTCCGGGTCGTTGCCCGCCATGCGGCGCACGACCTCGCCGTGACGCACGTCGATGCGCAGGGCGGAACCGGAGGCGTCGTGTTCGGTGACGCTCGCCGTGGAGACGATGTCGAAGGGACGGGAACGGAAGCGGTAGGAGGAGGCGGTGAGTGCACCCACCGGGCAGATCTGGATGATGTTGCCCGAGAAGTAGGAGGCGAAGGCGCGCCCCGACTGGTCGCGGCCCGACTCCGGCAGGTCACCGGGATCCATGGAGCCGATGAGGCCGGCTTCCCCGTAGGGGCCCGAGAGCATGGTCGGACGCGGTCCGTCGGCGGAGACGTCGTGGAAGTTCAGCACCTGGGTGTCGAAGGAGCCGATCTGCTCGGGCATGAAGTAGTGGTCGTCGGTGGGCGCGGTGCCGCCGCCACGTCCCTGGAGATCAATGAAGGCATCGCCGGCGATCTCCTTGCCGAAGCGCACGCAGCGCTGGCACAGGATGCACCGGTCACGGTCCAGCATGATCTGGCTGGTCAGGCGCAATGGCTTTGGGTAGGTGCGCTTGGCGTCGGCGAAGCGGGACTTGCCCCTCCCCTCCGTCATGGCCTGGTTCTGCAGGGGGCACTCCCCGCCCTTGTCACAGATCGGGCAGTCCAGCGGGTGGTTGATCAGGAGGAACTCCATGATCCCGTGCTGGGCGACGCGTGCCACCTCGGAGGTGTGCTGGGTCTTGACGACCATGCCGGGGGTGACGGTCTGGGCGCAGGAGGGCTGCGGCTTGGGCATGAAGCGCAGTTCCCCGGTACGCCGGTCGGGCATGCCGACCTCCACCAGGCACTGGCGGCAGGCGGCCGCGGGCTTGAGCAACGGGTGGTCGCAGAATCGCGGGATGCGGATGCCTGCCTGCTCGGCGGCCCGGATGACGAGCGTCCCCTTGGGCACGCTCAGCTGCACGTCGTCGATGACGACGTCCACCAGATCGGTGGCCTCGCTCATCGGACACCTCCTCGGGCGTAGTTGGCGCTGGCCTCATAGGGGAAGAGCTCCCGTGCCGGCGTCGTGAGTCCTGCCTCGAACTCCTCGCGGAACTTCTTGATGCCCGACATGATCGGAGTGGCCGCCGCATCACCCAGGGCGCAGAAGCTGCGTCCGAAGATGTTGTGGGCGATCTCGTCGAGCAGGTCGACGTCGCCGGGCAGGCCCTGCCCCTTCTCGAGGCGGAACATGATCTGCTTGAGCCAGTAGGTGCCCTCGCGACACGGGGTGCACTTGCCGCAGGACTCGTGCTGGTAGAACTCCGTCCACCGCGCGATGACGCGGACCACGGAGGTGGTCTCGTCGAAGACCTGCAGGGCGCGGGTGGCCAGCATGGACCCGGCAGCACCCACGGACTCGTAGTCCAGGGGGACGTCGAGGTCCTCCTCGGTGAACAGCGGGGTGGAGGACCCGCCGGGCGTCCAGAACTTCAGGTGGTGCCCTTCCCGGACGCCACCTGCCAGCTCGATGAGCTCACGCATGGTGATCCCGAACGGGGCCTCGAACTGGCCGGGGTGGGCGACGTGGCCGGACACGGAGAAGATGCCGTGGCCCTTGGACTTCTCGGTGCCCATGGACGCGTACCACTCCACGGACTCCCGGAAGATGCCGGGCACCTGGCTGATGGACTCGACGTTGTTGATGACGGTGGGGCGCGCGTAGAGGCCTTCGACTGCGGGGAAGGGGGGCTTGAGGCGAGGGTGCCCGCGGAATCCCTCCAGGGAGTCCAGCAGCGCCGTCTCCTCACCGCAGATGTAGGCACCGGCCCCGGCGTGGGCGGTGATCGTGAGGTCTCCGAGCAGCCCGGCCTCGGTGGCCTCGGCAATGGCGGCCAGCAGCCGACGGTAGACGTGGACGACCTCGCCACGCAGGTAGACGAATGCGTGGTGGCAGTTGATGGCACGGGAGGTGATGGCCATGCCCTCCACGAGGATGTGGGGGTTGGCCATGATGAGGGGCATGTCCTTGCAGGTGCCGGGCTCCGACTCATCGGCGTTGACCACGAGGTAGCGGGGCAGGCCGTCGTCGGGGGGCAGGAAGGACCACTTCAGGCCGGTCGGGAAGCCGGCGCCGCCGCGTCCCCGCAGTCCTGAGGCCTTGACGGCTTCGGTGATCTCGGAGGGCTCCAGCGTGTTGGCCTTCTTCAGGCCCTCGTACCCGCCGCGGGCGAGGTAGGACTCGAGGGTCCAGGAGCGGTCCTGGTCCCAACCCCGGGTGACGATGGGGGTCAGGGTGGACGGTGCGCTGTAGGTGGTCACTTGTCCTCTCCCTCCGTGGCGGTGGCGGGTGCCTGGGGGTCCCCGGGCCGGGCGACGGGTGCGTGCCACCCGCGTTCCTCCGCGATGCGCAGTCCCAGCAGTGAGTTCTCCCCAGCACCCGGACCCTCGTCGACGTGTCCGTCGGGGAAGCCCGCCAACACGTGCTCCACGGCCTTGAAGGGGGCCACGACGTCCGCGCCCCGGGTGGGGTGCAGGGGGCGCCCGGCCTCGATGTCCTCGACCAG
>JAKECL010000276.1 GCA_030460725.1 Propionibacterium sp. | reverse complement strand
GTGGGGCCACAGGCATGTCACCCGTCGTGGACGAGGGCGGCGCCGCGGACGCGGTTCCGCCGCTGCGCGGCGTGAGATCGACGGCGGGAAGAGTGGGAGCCTGGGGCATGTCGACCGTCGGTATGCGCGATTGACGGGTGGCCGGTGAGGATCCGGACTCCCCGACGGGGGCTGCGGCGGTGCCACTGTTCCGCGAATGCGCTCCCCCGCCCGCCGGACCCGCTCCGCTGCCATCCGTTCCCCCAGACGGAGTCTCCCCAGACTCGTCCGCACGTGGGCGCATCTGCGGGGGACGGGCGTGCGAGGGCCGTGCCACCAGTGGTCGGGCTTCCAGGGGCCGGGCTTCCAGGGGCCGGGCTTCCAGTGGTCGGGCTTCCAGGGGCCGGGCTTCCAGGGGTCGGGCCTCCAACGAGCCGGCCCCCAGGTCTCCGGGCTCCGCGGATCCTGCCACGGGCGCCGACGCCTTCGACGTCGCCCCGCCCTCGGCGCCGGGTGCCCAGTTCTGCACCGGTGCGGCCGTCGGAGGTTGTGCCACAGCCGAGGAGGACGCGGGATCTGCCCTGTCAATGACCAGGGGTGCGGCCTCCGACAGGCCCTGCGCCCCCTGCAGGGGGCCGCCCTCGTGGACTTCCGACGGACGCGGGGCCCGCCGCAGGTCGATGATCGCCGTGACAACCATGACCACGCCCGCGATGATCATCACGATGCTGCCCACGGCGAAGAGGGCGGTGGCCACGGATTCGGGGAGACCCGTGGATCCCAGAACCGAGGGCACGGTGCCGGGTTGGTCCGTGGCGTCGGACATTCCCAGCGGGCCGAGGATCGCGCCCAGACCATAGGCGAGCATCGGCCAGGAGGAGAGGCGTCCGACCTCGTGGCGGGAGACCCGTCTGGCGCGCACGACCGTGAGCACGAGGACGACGAGCTGGAGCACGAACATCGGAACTGCCACGAAGAACAGGTGGATGACGCCCATCCACCCGCTGCTGCCCAGCATGGCGCGACCCAGCGAACCGAAGAGCGGGAGGATCACCAGGGCAGGGAACTGGGCCACGTACAGGAAGGAGCGCAGGCCCGAACGATGCTCGGCACCTGGGGGTGTGGGCGTCGTCGTCATGCCACGACACTACCGGTAGGTGGTCCGGGCCGCGGTGGCGCGCTCGC
Organism: Propionibacterium sp.; assembly: GCA_030460725.1. Lineage (GTDB taxonomy): Bacteria > Actinomycetota > Actinomycetes > Actinomycetales > Actinomycetaceae > Pauljensenia. The sequence continues at coordinate 2,467 of JAKECL010000276.1, read as the reverse complement.
GTGGGTCGGGGACGCGGCGGGCCTCAGTGTCTGGAGTCCACCAGGACGCACCCGTCCTCCAGGACCCGGGCGCCGGGGGAACCGCCCTCCAGGTCCACCTCCAGGACCAGGTGCTCCTCACCCGCAGCACCCGTGACATCCCAGCGTGCACGCGTGTTGGACAACTGCCCAGCGGAGGTGCGGGCGTGGACGAGCCAGGGGTGGCGCCGCCTCATGGCGATGGCCGCACGGTGCAGGTCCATCATGGCGCCGGCCTCTCCGGTCGCGGGACCGGGGCGGGCAGGGAACTCCGGACGCACCGCGTCATCGCCCCCGGGACGGTCCTCCTTCAGACCAGTCATGGCGAGTTCGTCACCGTGGTAGACCACCGGCATCCCGCCCACCGCCATGAGGATCACCGTCGCCACCCGTGCGCCGGGAACCCCCACCTTCGTTGCGACACGGGTGACGTCGTGGTTGCCGACGAAGGTCGTCGGGACGAAGCTGTCGAGGAAGCCGTTGTGACGTTGCAGGGACCAGTCGAGTTCGAAGAGATTCTGCGACTCGATGGAGCTCCAGATCGCCTTCCACAGCTCGTACTGGGTGAGGGAGTCCAGCGTGGAGGCCTCCACCAGAGCCGGGTAGTCCCCGTGGATGACCTCCCCCACCGTGAGCACATCGGGGTGGGTTGCGCGCAGCGTCGGCAGCACCTCCGCCCAGAACTGCGGCGGGATCGCGTAGGCGGCATCCATACGCCAGGCGTCCACCCCCCTGTCGCACCAGTGGCGCAGCACGCGGGCCACCAGGTCCACGACATCCGGGTTCCCATGGTTGAGTTCGACCAGGTCAGGATGCCCCTCGAAGACCTGCGGGTACCACTGGCCGTCGTCGGCGAGGCGGAAGTCGAGGAAGCGTCCCGCCGCGGAGTCGTGCCCCTGCTCCAATGCCTCGCACACCAGGGGGTGGTGGCGCGAGACGTGGTTGAACACCCCGTCGCACATGACGCGCAGGCCGCGCTCATGGCACTGCGCGATGAGGTGGTCGAAGTCGGCGTCCTCGCCCAGACGGGGATCCAGGTGGAAGTGGTCCAATGTGTCGTAGCCGTGGGTGGCGGAACGGAACACCGGCCCCAATTGCAGGCCGTTGGCCCCCAGGTCCACCGCGTGGTCCAGCCATGCCTCGACCCGACCCAAGCGGTGGGCAACCGGAGCCCCGGGATCCAGTGAGCGGGGCGCACCCGTGAATGTCAGGGGCATCAACTGCCACCAGATCGCGTGGTCCATCCACTCGGGTCGGACGTGGGTGGGGAGGTGGTCCGCCATGGTGCCCCTTCGTCAGGATCCCGGATCGGGATCGGTGGAACCCCACTCTAGGCCGACCCGGACCCCCGGACCGACCTAGACTCGGGTGCAGTCCGAACCCCGTCGCCACCTCCCGGAGATCCCGTGTCCACCTCGCTGTCCCCTGCCCTCATCCGGGTGCTGGATGCCCTGCGTTGTCCCGTGTGCGAGGGACCACTGCGCGTCGACGCCTCCTCCCTGCGCTGCCCCGCGGGTCACACCTTCGACATCGCACACCAGGGCTATGTGAGTCTGCTCGGTGGTCGTCGCGCCACCAGTGGGGACGACGCCGACATGGTCCGGGCACGGGAACGTTTCCTGGGGACCGGGGCCTACGACCCGATCAGCTCAGCCGTGGCCGCCCTCGTCCAGGAGGCGTACCTGGACCGCGGGGGAAGGGACGACGAGGGCGCGACCAGCGACCTGGTCCTCGACGTCGGATGCGGGACTGGACGCCACCTCGCCGCCGTCCTGGACGCCGTACCCGGAGCGTGGGGGCTGGGCCTGGACACCTCCACACGAGCCCTGCGCTCCGCCGTGCGCGCCCATCCCCACCTGGCGGGCGCCACCTCCGACGTGTTCCGGGACTTCCCGGTACGCGACCACGCGGTCGCGGCGTTGCTCGACATCTTCGCTCCGCGCAACCCGGGTGAGTTCCGCAGGGTGCTGCGCACGGACGGTGTGCTGGTGGTCGTCCGGCCGACGTCCTCACACCTGCGGGAGTTGCGCGCCGAGGTGCAGGGGATGGTGGGGGTGGACCCGGAGAAGGAAGAGCGTCTGGGCGCAGCACTGGATCCGTACTTCACGGAGCTGGGCACACGTCGCGTCGACTTCACCCTGGACCTGCCCCGGGAGCGCGCCCGGGACCTGGTGTCCATGACCCCCAGCGCGCGCCACCTGGACGCCTCCCACGTCGGGGACTCGGGGCACCTGCCACGCAGCGTGACGGTCTCCGTGCTGGTGAGCTCCTACCGCCCGGGTTGAGGCATCCAGGGCAGCGACCGGGTGACCCGGCAGCAGCCGACCGCAGGCCCGGCACGGATGGATCCCGGTCGTGCGCGGATCGGGGCAGTGCCCGCCGCTGGCATCGCGCCGGGAGACTCCAAGGGACGGACTTCGGCGCGAAACGGGACGGACTTCGGCGAAGA
>JAKECL010000275.1 GCA_030460725.1 Propionibacterium sp. | reverse complement strand
TACGAGATCACCGACCAGGACGGCGAACTGGCCGGCTACGCGCACTACGTGCGGCGAACCGTTGGGGACAGGGAGGTGACCTCCCTGGACCGCACCGTCGTCTTCCCCGACTTCCAGGGACAGGGCATCGGTGGGCGCCTCGCCCGCGCGGCCCTGGCCGATGTCCGCCGGCGCGGCGGGCTGGTGGAGCCGAGATGCCCGTTCATCGCAGGCTGGATCGAGAAGCACCCCGACCACCGCGACCTGGTGGCCACCGGGGACTGAACGTGCTCCGCCCCCGGGGAGTGGGCGCTGCGTGAGGCCGCGACACAGGGCCACCCGAAGAAGATGGCGGGGCGGACAGGGATGCGGACCCTGGTCCCCGTCCTTCCACGCCCACGCGTCCTACCATGGCAACAGCGGCAACCCGCAACGGGTTCCGCGCGGAGGGGGAATGAGCGATGAAGATCCTGTACTCACAGTTCACAGCGAAGCCCGGATGCGCAGATGAGGTGGCCGAACTCCTCAGGGGGCTCACCGCCAGTGTGCGCCAGGAGCCGGGCAACCGCGCCTTCGACCCCTACCGGGAGTCGGAGCGCCCCGACCACTTCTTCGTCTTCGAGGCCTACGCCGACGAGGACGCCTTCCACACCCACCTGGGCATGCCCTACGGCGGTCCGTTCAACGCCCGCCTCAACGAACTCATCGTTGAGCCGCACTCCCAGCTCACCTTCCTCGACGCGATGGAGTGAAGGAGGACACCCCCGCGTGGCTCAGCGCGGAGGTGGGGCGACGCCCTCGTTGATGCGGGCACTGAGGACCGTCACGAAGGTCGAGGGGTCGCGCCCCTCCACGAAGGTGTCGACGGCATCGAAGAAGCCCTGCTGGAAGGCCGGGGAGACCAGTTCCCCGTAGGCAATGGACAGCAGCAGGGGACGCTGGCGCAGGTCATCGGCACTCAGCTGCTGGGCGGGGGACAGGCCGCTGACATCGGCGTCGAGGCGCACGGGCACGGACCCCTTGCGCGAGGAGAACTCCGTCTGCACACGGGGGTCCAGGACGGTGGACTGGAAGGCGCTCGCATTGACGGGGTCCACGGCCCGCGAGGACTGCACGAAGGTGTCGATGACACCCAGGTAGACGTCACCGGTGCCGGGGAAGGCGGTGCTGCCCACCGCCTGCGCGCCCTGGCGGTCCTGCGCAGTCATCTCTCCCAGCGCCGAGTCATTCATCTGGTCGAACGCGCAGTCACCGGCCACCAGGTGGGAGGCGGCCTGGTCCCAGGTCCAGGACCCGGCCTGCGGCGAGACATGGTCCAGGAGGGTGGAGAAGTCGCTGAGGGCCCGGTGGGCACCCTCCCCGTCCCAGTCGAAGCGGTCGGCGGCGATGGAGGACCATCCCTCCTGCCCGACCTCTCCCAGCAGGACGTCCTCGAAGAGCCCGGCGGCTCCCACGGCGTCCGCTCGCCCCAGGCACAGAGGTGTGGTCCCGGAGGCGGCGACCGTGTCCAGGTCGGCCTTGAACTGGTCCAGGGTGTAGTCGGCTCCGGGCACGGCGACCCCGGCCTTCGCCAGGACGTCGGTGTTGTAGAAGAGGACATTGGCCCGGTGCACGGAGGTGGGGACCGCGTACTGGCGCCCGTCCACGCTGACCGCGTCCAGGACCTCCGGGGGCAGTGCGGCGCTGACCTGGGGGGTGAAGAGGTCGGAGACGTCGGCGACGGCGCCCGATCGGGCCCACGCCGCCACCGACTGCCCCGACATCGACTGCCACACATCGGGCGGGTCACCGGCTGCCAGACGGGAGGCCAGGACGACCTGCGCGTTGGATCCCGCACTCCCCACCACCGTGGAGTCGTGGACGTCGACACCGGGGTGGTCGGCCAGGAATGAGTCGATGAGGTGTTCGAAAGCCGCCTTCTCCGAGGTGGACGTCCACCAGGAGAGGACGTCCAGGGACTGCTCCTGCCCGGACTGGGCGCTGCCGGAGCCACAGGCGGACAGAAGGAGAGCGCAGGAAGTGGTCAGAGCCAGCAGGGCGGCGCGGGTACGCCCGGGTGCAGTGGGTGTCATGGTTGGATCCTCTCCGCAGTGGAACCCGACGCGGCACCTGCCCCTGCACCCGTACCCCCACCCATGGGCGCGCGTGCGGGCGTGGGTGCGGGTGCCGGTGGCGTGGTGTGGGCGGGCGTGTCCGAGGGGGTGCGCAGGTCGAACAGGGCGTAGGCGGTGACCACGCCGAAACACAGTGCCGGCACGATGAAGGAGGTGGAGGCCGAGGTCGCGTCCATGAGGCGCCCCTGGACCATCGGCATGACCGCCCCTCCGACAATGGCCATCACCAGTCCCGCAGCACCGAACTTGGTGGCGGGGCCCAGCCCTGCCAGTGCCACACCGTAGATGGTGGGGAACATGAGGGACAGGCACAGGGAGACCATCACCAGGGCCGCGACGCCGGAGGGGCCGGGCGCCACCATCGCATAGAGGCACAGTGCCACGGCCAGCCCGCCCAGCACCAGCATCACCTTGGTGGGGTGGACGTGGCCGATGACCCAGGTCATGACGAAACGGGAGACCAGGAAGACCAGGAGGCTGATCTGGAGGATCTGTGCCCCCAGTTGCAGCGAGCCACCGATTGTCTGCTGGACGTACTGGATGATGTAGGTCCAGCAGCACACCTGGGCCGCGATGTTGAAGAACTGGGCGACCACGCCGTAGCGGTAGCGTATGCGCGACCACAGTGTCCGCATCTTCTCACCCACCGTCGAGTCGTCCACCTCGGCCTCGCCCGCTCCACCGGGGGTGTCGGTGGGCATGGGTGGTGTCTTCTGAACCGCGATCGCGATCCAGATCAGCAGCAGGACCCCCAGCCCGATGTAGGGCCCGGTGACGGCACGCAGTTGCTCGGCGCGGATCTCACGCAGGGCCGTGGGGTCTGCGGCCGAGAGGTTCACCGGTGCGTCGAGCGCGGGCAGGATCATCGTGGAGGCGATGAGCACGCCGATGTTGGTGCCCAGGGGGTTTGAAGGCCTGGGCCAGGTTCAATCTCCGGGTGGCGGTCGCCTCCGGGCCCAGCGAGATGACATAGGGGTTCGCCGAGGTCTCCAGGATGGAGCAACCAGCGGCGATCCCGAAGAGGGCCACCAGGAAGGCCCCGTAGGTCATCATGCGGGAGGCCGGGAGGAATGCGAAGGCACCCAGCGAAGCCAGGCCCAGACCGGTGAGGAGCCCGACCTTGTACCCCCACCTGTCATTGAGGAGTGCCGCGGGCAGAGCCAGCAGGAAGTAGGCGCCGTAGTAGGCCATCTGCACCAGGGAGGCTTGGAAGGAGTTCATGTCGAAGATGCGTTTGAACCCGGCCACCATCGGCGTGGTGAGGTCCGCGGCAATGCCCCAGGCGGTGAAGCACCCGATGACGGCAACCATCATCACCAGCGTGCCGGGGAAGAGCAGAGGTGTCCGCCCCTGGTGGAGGGCTGCGGGAGGGGAGGATCCGTCCGGTCCCGACGAGGGCGGCGCCCCGTCCTTGCTCCACGTCGGTGCGCTCACGCCGGACATCTGCGGCCTCCTCGTCCACGGTCGGGGCGCCGCGGGTCGGGTGGTCGGTGCCTCCGTGTTCCTGTTCCAGCCTAGGACGCGGGCGTGGCGCAGGGGTGGGGACGAAGTCCCCGCCCGCCCATGCACGGA
>JAKECL010000274.1 GCA_030460725.1 Propionibacterium sp. | reverse complement strand
CGGGGTGGGGGTGGCGGCCGGGGGGGTGGGGGGGGGGGCGCGGCGCCCGGGGCGGGCGGGGGTCGCCGACCCCGGGGGGGGGGGGGCCCCGCGCCGCCAGCTGCTCGGGCGTGAAGGGCCGGAATACGTGTGCGCGCTGGTGGTGGGGGCGGCGGTGGCGGAGCCTGCGCGCAGTCGCGCCTGCGGCATCGGCTGTGCGGGGGCCCTCGGCAGTGCGGGTCCCCTGGGTGCCTCGACGCCCCTGACCGGCGCGGTGGCCGTCCGTGGGGCGGGGCCCCTTCCCGGAGGTTCGATCCGACGAGGGCGACGCCGCGTCACGCTGGTGGTGTCCGCCGCCACCTCCGCCAGCTCGGCCGCGGCGACCCCGCGGGTGCCCGCCACCACCGGAACGGCGGGGTTCCGGGCGGGGATCGCGGGGCTGTTCGGGCACCGGACCAGCTTAGCGATCTCGCAGCACACCGTCAGGGTGCGGGTCGGTGGCCCGGGGACCCGGCGTGCGGTCCCTGGTCTGGGTGCGGGTCCTGCCCGGGTGTCTGACGCGGGGTGGCCGAGCGGGAGCCGGTGACCACGCCCATGCCTGTCCCGTCCGGGTGTCTGCTGCGGGGTGAGCGCCTGCCCGCCGTCTTCCGCCGGCCCCCACTCGGCGCCCCCCGCTCGCAGTCGCCTCCCGGGGAGGGAGGGCGACCGTCATGATGCGGCGTCACTGAGGATTGGTGCATAAATATATTGCGATTCGTGCATATGTGTGCTTCCATGGAGCCATGAGCGAGGACGTGGGATTGGCGGAGGTCGCCGAGGTGTTCCGGGTGCTCGGCAACGAGTCGAGGCTGGGGCTGCTCTGGTTGCTCAACCAGGAACCGCATTCCGTCGGAGCGCTGGTGGAGGCGACGGGTCTGTCGCAGCCGCTGGTGTCCCAGCACCTGCGCACTCTGCGCCAGGCGGGGCTGATCACGTCCCACCGCAACGGGCGCGAGGTCATCAACCAAGTGGCGGACCACCACGTCGTCCACGTGGTCACCGACACCGTCGCGCATGTCCGCGAGGACGCGGGGGCGCCCCACCCCACCCATCACGATCACTCACCACTGAACGAGGAGACACATCATGAGCACCACTGACATCCATGCCGAGCACAGCGTTGCCGAGCACCAGCACGGCCCGGGCTGTGGCCACGAGGCCGTCAAGCACGGAGACCACATGGACTACATCCACGGCACCCACCACCACGCCCTGCACGGGGACCACTACGACGAGCACGAGGCTGTCGCCGAGCACAGCGTTGCCGAGCACCAGCACGGCCCGGGCTGTGGCCACGAGGCCGTCAAGCACGGAGACCACATGGACTACATCCACAACGGTCACCACCACGCCCTGCACGGTGAGCACTACGACGAGCACTGAGCCTGCATGTCGCCCGGGCACTGTGCCCTGCGGGATCCGCGGCCCCCACGCCATCGGCGCTGACCCGCGCACCATTTGCGTGTGAGGCCCGGCCCCCGGGAGTCGCGTGGGGGGGGGGGGGCCCCCCGCCCCCCGGGCCCCCCCCCCCTCCAGCATGTCCGGTGGGAGTCGGCTGGTCGCACCATGGGCGCACCGCCTGTGGGCGTCCCGGGCGATGCCGCCATGCCCGGAGCGTGTGCACGACAATGGGGACATGCACGGACTCTTTGCAGGCCTGGCCACCCTCGACATCGCGCATGCGGTCCCGACGGTGCCCGACCCGTTCCGCAAGGTGACCTCCAGTGCCCACTTCCTGGCCGCCGGTGGGCCCGCGACCAATGCCGCCGTCACCTTCGCCGCGCTGGACCGGGTGGCGGAGGGGGAGGGTGTGGACGCCGGTTCCGCCCTGCTCTGTGCGCGCGGTCGTGGCCCACTCTCCGACCTCCTGTCCGAGGACCTCCTGGAGTGTGGGGTCTCACTGCTCGATGCGACGGGTGTGGACGGACCCGTTGATCCCTCCTCCGAAGACGCGGCGTCTGGAGGTGGCGGCCCTCGGGTGGACCCGGCACTCTCAGGCATCGTGGAGCATCCCGGTGGGCGCATGGTGGTCTCCAGCAACACCCGCCTGGCCGTGGATCCGGACCTGGCCCGACGCGAGCTCGCCGCCCTGATCGCCCGGCAGGGCGAGCCCGACGTCGTGCTGGTCGACGGTCACAACCCCGAACTTGCCGACCTGGTCCTGCGTCTGGGAACCCGCAACGAGGTCGGGCAGACACTCCCGGTCGGGGAGGATCCCTTTGCAGAGGTCGAGGACCGTCCCGACCACCTGCGCATCCTGGACGGCGGTTCCTGGAAGCCGTGGCTGCCGCCGCTGCTGGGGTTCGTGGACGTGGCCGTCGTCTCCGCCGACTTCCACCCGCCCGTGGTGGCGGAGTACGAGGGCGACGGGGTGGCCGAGTTCCTGGCAGGATTCGGCATCACCCGGGTGGTGCGCACCGACGGTGGAGGCCCCATCAGGTGGTGGTGGGACGGGCTGCGGGGCGAGGTCTGCGTCGAGGAGGTCCAGGATGCCTCCACACTGGGAGCCGGTGACATCTTCCACGGCGCGCTGGCATGGGCTCTGGCGCGGGGTCGCAGGCGAGGTGGAGGCTTGGTTGCCGGGACCCGAGCGGGAGCGGGGCCGCTGCGCGACGTCATCGATGTGGAAGCGGTGATCACCTTCGCGGCCCGGGTGGCGACCCTGTCCACCCGCTCCTTCGGGACACGCGCTTGGCGCGGAGCACCCGAACTGGAGGATCTGGTCACCGCGTTCATGCGGATGGTGGACTGAGGCCCTCCCGGCGGGCCTCACCCCACTGGCCCTCCCGGCGGGGTGTTCCCCCCAACTGGGAGGATGAGATCGGGGGAGTCGTTGCGCACGTTCCCGACGGCTGTGGAGACCCTGCGGGGGACCAGGTGGGGATCGGGGATGGACCTCAGCATCTGCTCGACCTCCTCGGAGGAGGTCGTTCGCGGGTCCAGCCATGCGTTCCATGCCCGGGGCGGGACCACCACCGGTGTGCGCTCGTGGATCTCCCCCAGTGCGTCTGGAGCCGACCTGGTGATGATTGCGCAGGTCAGCAACCATTCGCTCGGGGTGCCGTCGTCGTGGCTGCCCGCGTCGGTGGAGGAGGAGGGGATGCGCCAGGCTTCGAAGATCCCTGCCAGGGCGAGGACGGGGTCGCCCTCGTCCGCATCCGCCGTTGCGCCGCCCCCGCCCGCGGAGAGGAACCAGGGCTGCTTGCGACCCGCCCCCGAGGGGGGCTGCTGCCACTCGAAGTAGCCGTTGGCCGGGACCAGGCAGCGTCGGCGCGCGGCGGCAGAGCGGAAACTCGGCTTGGTGGTGAGGGTCTCGGCGCGCGCGTTGATGATCGGGCGTTCCGGTGTCTTGGCCCAGGAGGGCACCAGACCCCACCTGAGCAGGCGGAGCTGGCGCTGGACGTGGGCGTTCGGGGAGTCGGCGACATCGGTGGGACGCAGGGTGTGGCCGTCCTCGTCGGCAAGGCGGTCCATGACCACACGCACCTGCTGGGAGGGTGCGACATTGAAGGAGGGGCGGTGTTCGCCCAGCAACAGGTCGACGTCGAAGAGGGAGACGAGCTCCTCGTCGTCGGCGAAGAGGGAGAAACGACCACACATCACACACCTCCTGCTCTGCTCCCATGATCCTCCCACAGCATGGGGGACCGGTCCGGTGGGGGG
>JAKECL010000273.1 GCA_030460725.1 Propionibacterium sp. | reverse complement strand
ACCCGTCAGCGGAGAGTCGATGTAGTGACTCATCAGGGTCTGGACGGCAGCGGCGACATCCTTGTCGATGATCGCCCGGACGATCATCGCGTGGTCTTCCATGCGCTGGGCACCCATGTCGGCGGTGAAACGCTCAGCCAGGACCCATTGCTCCGCGCGGGCTGCCTCGGTCAGGGGGATCAGGGCCGTGCACAGGGCTGCCGAGCGGGCGGCCTTGGCCAGTGCCACGTGGAGGTCCATGGTCGCCTGGAGGAACTGCTCGTAGTCCTCGTCCTCCAGGTGCTCCTCCATCGCCTGCAGAGCAGCCTGCATGCGCAGGATGTCAGAACCGCGGGCGCGATGACATGCCAGGGCGACCGCGGAGACCTCCAGGTCCATGCGCATCTCCAGGGTGTCGGCCAGACTCAGACCCGAGGACACCCGCACGGGTCCCTTCTGTTGGAAGTCCTCCGCGTCCACGGTCAGGTAGGCGCCGTCGCCCGTGCGCCTCTCCACCACGCCGGCCAGCTCCAGGGCTGCCAGGGCCTCGCGAACCACCCCTCGGGAGACCTTGAGCGTCTGCGCCATGGAACGTTCGGAGGGCAGGCGCCCGCTGGCATCGATCTGCCCGCTCACGACCTGTGACTGCATGTAGGCGACGACCGCTGCAACCTTCGACTCATTCGGTGCCGGTGGCGACCACCCCGGGGACGGTTCGGTCGAACGGTCTGTCGCAGCGTCGGGAGTCTCCACCGCTGCACCTCCTGAGGGTCCGTCGTGTGTTGCAGCACCCGCCGGGGGGAGGGCACGAGCCCAGCCTCAGAGCCGGGCGTGCCGACATCGGGCTGGTACGCCCACGGTAGCCTGCCGTGGACACAGCCGGACACCGGGAGTCACTGAGCGGGGTCCCCCCACCCCCGGACCCGGACCCGGACCGGCGAGTGGGCGGGCGCGGAGCGGAGTGCGGAGCCCCCCTCAGGCATCCCGCTTCTTCGTGAGCAGCCAGCCGACCAGCAGCACCACGACGGTCCAGATCGCGAACACACCGTATCCCTGCCAGGGGCTGAGGGCATCGACTGGGATCACGGTCGCCAGCAGCTGCTGCCCAGCGCTTGTCGGGAGATACTCCCCCACTGTTGCGATCCAGCGAGTCGACTCGAAGGCACCGGCGATCTGGGCGACAGAGGGCAGGACGAAGAGGATCGCGACCAATGTGAAGATCGATCCGGTCGAGTTGCGCAGGATCGAGCCGACCCCCAGGGAGAACAGTGCCAGTGTCACCAGGTACAGGACCGTTCCCAGCACCACTCGCCACATCGTCGAGTCGGAGGAGTCGAACTGGTAGGCGGTCCCCGAGAAGGCCAGGACTGCCAGGCCGAAGGAGACAGCGGTGGCAACCGCACCGGCGATACCCACCAGGATCGCCAGCACCACACCCTTGCCCACGAGAACCCCCGTGCGTCGGGGAACGGCGGCGAAGGTGGAACGGATCGAACCGGTGGAGAACTCACCCGTGATGACCAGTACGCCCAGGACCGCCACCGCGAGCTGCCCGAAGCCGAGTCCCAGGGCCAGACTCATGAGGACCGGGTCCTGGCCGCCCACCGACAGCTCATCGGCCACCGAGGCCATGGGGAAGGCGACCACGGCGCACAGACCGATCATGACCACCACCGCCACTCCCAGCGTCCACCAGGTGGATCGCAGACCCATGGCCTTGATCCACTCGCTGCGCACCACCCCCCAGGCGTTCACGCGGTAGTGGGGCCGGTGGGTGCGAGCCCGGGCGGTGCGGGAGGTGGGAGGCGTCGTGATGCTCATCGCGCATCTCCTTCCTGGGTCGGGGCGGTCCACGGACCAGTTGATGCAGGCCCGCCCCCGGGGGACGCAGCGTCGCTGCGAACAGGAACAGCTCCCGGAACGGGTGTGGACTCCCCCGCTGCCTGCGCGACACCGTGCTGACCCGTGTCGGGCGCGGACCGACCGGCGGAGTGCGCCCGGGCGGAGTCAGTCCGGTACTCCACGGAATCGTGGGTGAGTTCCATGTAGGCCTCCTCCAGGGTCGATCCCTGCGGCGTGAGCTCGTACAACGTGAACCCGCCCCGGGCCGCTACCTCCCCCACCTCCTCGGTGGTGGCCCCCGTGACAGAGGCCGCGCCATCGGGCAGGGGGCTCGTCTGCCATCCATGGGCGACGAGGGCGGCGACGAGTTGCGGCAACTGCGGGCTGCGCACCCGCACACTGCGCTGGGTCACACCGGCCAGGACCGCATCGAGGGGTTGGTCGGCGATGATCCGGCCCTGGCCGATCACGATCACGTGGTCCGCGGTCTGGGCGACCTCGCTCATGAGGTGGCTGGAGAGGAACACGGTGCGCCCTTCAGCAGCGAAGGTGCGGGCGAGATTGCGCACCCACAGGACACCTTCGGGATCCAGGCCGTTGACCGGCTCGTCCAGGATGAGGATCTCCGGGTCTCCCAGCAGTGCTGCAGCAATACCCAGCCTCTGCCCCATACCCAGGGAGAAGCCGCCGACCCGCTTGCCTGCCACGGAGTCCAGGCCGGTCAGACCGATGACCTCCTCCACCCGCGAGCGCGGGATGCCGTGGGTGGCAGCCAACGCGCGCAGATGGTTGCGGGCACTACGCCCCTTGTGGACACCCTTGGCGTCCAGGAGCGCCCCGACGGTGGTCAACGGCGAGGTCAGCGCTGCGTAGGGGTGACCGTGGATGAGTGCCTGACCGGAGGTCGGGGCATCCAGGCCCACGATGACGCGCATGGACGTGGACTTGCCGGCGCCGTTGGGCCCGAGGAACCCGGTGACCTTCCCGGACTGGACGGTGAACGAGACGTCATCGACGGCGGTCTTCGCACCGTAGCGCTTGGTCAGGTTGACGACTTCGATCATCGGGGATCCTCTCTGACATTCACGCGGCGTCCGCGTCGGCCGGGTTGCTGCGAGCACAGGGGCCGCATCCGTCGGCGGGGGTCGGGTGCGGCTGCGACCTGGACCCACCAGGTCGCGCACTCCTCACTCCCGCGAGCCCCGTGGGGGCTCACTGGTGTTCCATCGAGGGGTCCATCGGCGCAGGTCGGGACCTGTCCCGCAACTCGTCCGGATCCACCGGACCCTGGCTGGACCCGGGGGTGCCGTCCTCGTGGGCCCAGGACACGACCAAACCGTCCTTCGCGCCGAAGCGGGCCAGGTGGATGCCCACGATCTCCTCGTATCGCGCGACCGCGTCCTCCTCGGCATCCAGGTCCAGGAGCAGACCGTCCTCACGTGCCTCCAGATGCACACGGGCGCCCGGGCCGCGCCGGTCGCCCTCGTCGATGCGCGGGAAGGTGAGCGACCCGCTGCCCGCGGCATCGTCCCAGGTGGCGTCGATCTTGCGGGACATGTGGGAGGTCAGCTGTTTCGCATATCGGGCGGGGCGCTCCGTGGCCACCAGCGCCGTCGAGGTCGTCATCGTGGGCTTCCCTTCACCAGGTCTCATCCTCCGCACCGATTGTCGACACCGGTCGGCGGGGTGTCCGCGGACCCGTCCCGTCGCGGCGGCGTTCTTCGGCGAGTCTAGCGAGACCAGCGGGTGCGCGCCGGGTGGGGCCAGGGGAAGGCCTGAGGTTGCCCCCGGATTCCGGACACTGACCGGGCGGGATCCGCGTGTTTGCGGGCCTGTTGGGGAGGATGTCCGTGATGGGCACGA
>JAKECL010000272.1 GCA_030460725.1 Propionibacterium sp. | reverse complement strand
CGCCCGGGAACCGCCCTGGTCCGCCCCGTCGAGGGGCCCGCTTCCACCCTGCTCCACAAGACCCGCACCGAGCGCACGCGCGAATGGGTGGACCGCCAGGCCCGCAACTCGCCGGCCCGACTGGCGCTGGCAGTGTTCGCCATCATCATTGCCGCAGTCACCGCTCTGCTCAGCCTGCCCTTCGCCTCCGCGGCGGAGGACCCCGTGGCCTTTGTCGACGTGTTCTTCACAGCGGTCTCCGCGGTCTGCGTGACGGGTCTGACCACGGTGGACACCGCCACACACTGGTCCGTCTTCGGCCAGGGTGTCATCGCCCTGGCCATCGCGGTGGGCGGCCTGGGGGTGATGACCCTGGCCTCGGTCCTCGGATTCGCCGTCTCCCGGCACCTGGGCCTCACCCAACGCATGCTGGCTGCCGCCGAGACCAAGTCCGGTGGCATGGGCCAGGTCGCCACCCTGCTCAAGGCCGTCATCGGCACCTCCCTGATCGCTGAGGGCGTGCTCTTCCTGGCCTTCCTGCCCCGCTTCATGACACTGGGCGATTCGGTCCTCGAAGCCGCCTGGCACGCCCTGTTCATGGCCATCTCCGTGTTCAACAACGCCGGCTTCGTCATCCTGGAGGGCGGACTGGCCCCCCACGTGGGGGACTGGTGGATGCTGGGACCCATCGCCCTGGGCACCGTGGTGGGTGCCATCGGCTTCCCCGTGGTCACTGACATCGCCGCCCGGTGGCGCACACCGCGGCGCTGGACCCTGCACACGAAGCTCACCCTGTCCATGTACGCGGCCCTGGCCGTGGTCGGCTCCCTCATGCTGGCCCTGACCGAGTGGAGCAACCCCGACACGCTGGGCAGCCTGGACACGGGATCGAAGATCCTCAACATCGTGCTGGGCGGCGTGAACACCCGTTCCTCGGGACTCTCCGCCCTGGAGATCTCCCAGATGCGCTCCCAAACCCACTTCGTCCAGGACATCCTCATGCTCATCGGAGGTGGTTCGGCCTCCACCGCAGGCGGCATCAAGGTCACGACCTTCGCGGTGCTCATGATCGCGGTGCTGGCTGAGGCCCGCGGAGACCGCGACCTGGAGGCGTTCGATCGTCGTATCCCCGTCAATGTCGTGCGCCTGGCGGTGGCCGTGACACTGATCGGCGTGTCCATGGTGTGCCTCTCGGTGGTCCTGCTGCTGACCCTGACCGACCTCACCCTGGACGTCATCCTCTTCGAGACCATCTCCGCCTTCGCCACCGTCGGCCTCTCCACCGGCATCACCCCCACCCTGCCGGCAGGGGCGAAGTACGTCCTGGCTGCCCTCATGTTCGCCGGGCGCACGGGAACGATGACCGTCGCCGCAGCCCTTGCCCTGCGCGAGCGCCGTCGTGTGATCCGCATGCCGGAGGAACGCCCGATCATCGGCTGAGGGCTGGGTCGCCCTCGTCCCCACCCTGACGAGGGCGCCCCCGGCCGCGCTGGCCCCGAGGCCACACGGGGCCTCCCCTCCCGCTCGCCCCGAGCCCACGTCCTCGGGCGCGGGCCACGATGCCTCCACCGGCGCACCGCCGCCGCGGGAGCGCGTGGGACAATGGCGTCATGGCAGACGACAAGGCCCAGGCCTCCGGAACCCTGGTCATCGGACTCGGACGCTTCGGCTCCGCGGTGGCAGCGACCCTGGACCGGCTCGGGCACGAGATCCTGGGCGTGGAGAAGGACGCCAGGCGCGTCCAGCAGTTCGCCGGGCGCATCCCCCTGGTGGAGGCCGACGCCTCCAACGCCGAGGCCCTGGAGCAGCTGGGGGCGCGCGAGTTCGCCTCCGCCGTGGTGGGCATCGGATCCTCCCTGGAGGCCTCGGTGCTGATCACCGCGAACCTGGTGGACATCGGGATCCCCTCCATCTGGGCCAAGGCCATCTCGCGCGAGCACGGGCGAATCCTCAAGCGCATCGGCGCCCACCACGTCGTCTACCCGGAGTTCGACGCCGGTCAGCGCACCGCACACCTGGTGGGCGGGCGGATGCTGGACTACATCGAGATGGACAAGCAGGGCTTCGCCATCATGAAGCTGCACCCACCCAAGGAGGTGCAGGGGTTCACCATCGGGGAACTCGACCTGCGGGCCCGCTACGGGGTGAACCTGCTGGGGATCCTGCGTCCGGGCAAGCCCTTCGAGTACGCGGACTCACACACGCGCATCAACCCCGAGGACATCATCATCGTCTCCGGGGACGCCATGCTCCTGGAGCACTTCGCGAACAGGCCCTGAGGTGGGATCGGACGGCTTCGACGCGGGTGTGGGCACCGGAACCCACACCCCGTCGTGGGGCGTCCCGGGGCCGTGTGAACCAGTGGATCCACGGTCGGCTCCCTTCCCCCTGCCCACGAACCTGCGCACCATCGACTACCCGCCCGGGACCGTGGCGGTGGCTGTGGATGCCCACGGCGCACCACTGCCGGTGCACTGGCCCGACGAGCGCGGAGGCGAGGCCGACTCCCCCTCCGCCCGCCTCCTTGTCCCGCGTGCCGCGACCCAGGTCCTCATCCCCCGTTTCGCGGCTCGCTTCCGGGGCACCTGGCTGGTGGCCAGCCCCGTGGAGGACCTGCGGGCGGGGCGACGCCGGTGGCCCTTCCGCGCAGATCCTGGCATCCCCGGGCGGGTGGAGGCCTACGACCTGTGGCCGCTGGTCGACTCCAGCGCCTCCAGCGCTCCGATGGAGGACCGGGTGCGCGCCGACCTGGGCTTCCCCCCGCTGCCTCCGTACCGGGACTCCGTGCGCGCCTCCGTGCGACGCCGCTGGGGCAATCCTGTGGCGCTGCGCGTGGCCACACGGCAGATCGAGGGCCTGCGCCTGCGTGTCCTGACCGGGGAGCGCTGGCAGGCCGATGATCCCGTGCTGCCGATGACCCCCGGAGACGGTTTGACCGACCTGGCCACACGCTGGGCGGAGATCGCGCGACTCGCGGGGCAGGGCATGGGGCCTGCTGCCAGCTGGGATCCGAGGGCGGGACGTCCCCGCAGGTCCTGGCCACTGCGCGGGAACACTGCCGGTCTGCGCTCCTTCATCTGGGAGCCCTTCGCCGGGGCTCGCCCCCGGGAGTCGGTCCTGCTGACCCTGGACGAGGGCGGACGGGTCCTGCCCCGCAGCCGTGTGTGGGAGAAGGAGGTCTTCGGATCCGTACCACCCTCTGATCCTGAGGGCCACCACCTCCCCGACCGTGGCCGGGGCCGGGGCCAGGGCCAGGGCCGGGGGGAGGATCAGGCGCACGGCCAAGGACAGGCGGAGGGCCAGGAGGAGGATCAGGCGCACGGCCAGGACACCCGCCCCAGCGGGACAGGTTCCCGACGTACCGGACACCCCACACTGACCGATCCCTTCGTTCCCGGTCGCCGAGTCATCGCCGCGGCCCGCCCCCTCCTGGTCACCGTGCGTGAGGGCTGGCCCCTACTGGCCGAGTCCGGGGACCTGATGCCACCGCCGAGCGGTGCCGGGGTGGGGGGACGCTATCGGACCTACCCCATTGGGGACTCCGACGCCCGGCCGGGCCCGGTTCCCGAGGACCTTCTGCGACGCCTCCACATTGCGGAGTGGGGACGTGACGGGGAGACCTACGGGACCGTCGGTCGGCACGACGTGGACAGCGTGTATGTCCGCCTCCGGGGGGTCGGGCCCTGGGCCTCCTGCTCCACGACGATCGA
>JAKECL010000271.1 GCA_030460725.1 Propionibacterium sp. | reverse complement strand
TCCGCCCCTGCCTGGGCGGAGGTGGTGGGGCGCTTCGTGGTGGGCACCGACACCTCCCGTCTGAGCCAGGCGGCGCTGGAGACCCTGGCCGTCATCGCCTACCGCCAGCCCACCACCAGGTCGCGCATCTCGCATGTGCGCGGGGTGAACGTGGACGCCGTGGTGCGTACCCTTGTGGCCAGGGGGCTCATCGAGGAGGTCGGGGAGACCGACTCGGGAGCCCGACTGTACGGGACCACGGGATACTTCCTGGAACGCATGGGGTTCGACTCCCTGGACGACCTGGAACCCCTGGCCCCCTACCTGCCCGCGAGTGAGGAACTCGACGGGCTCGCCCACGACTTGGAGGAGACACTGTGAGGAACGACCCGCACGTGCAGGACGGCATCCGGTTGCAGAAGGTGTTGTCCCAGGCGGGGATCGCCTCGCGGCGCGCCGCCGAGCAGATGATCACCGACGGCCGCGTCAGCGTGGACGGGAAGGTCGTGCGCACCCTCGGCATCCGGGTGGACCCCAAGTCCCAGGTCATCCACGTGGACGGGGACCGCGTCATCCTGGACGAGACGAAGCATGTGGTGCTGGCCCTGAACAAGCCGGTGGGCATGGTCTCCACCATGAGTGATCCGGAGGGACGCTCCGACCTCTCCGACATCGTCGGGGACTACCCCGAGCGGCTCTACCACGTGGGGCGCCTGGACGTGGACACCTCCGGGCTGCTGCTGCTGACCAATGACGGGGAGCTGGCCAACCGCCTCACCCACCCCTCCTACGAGGTTCCCAAGACCTACGTCGCGCGCGTGCACGGGGAGGTCAAGCCCGGTGTGCGGCGCACGCTGCTCGCTGGCATCGAGCTGGAGGACGGGCCCATCAACGTCGACCACTTCCGCGTCATGGAGACCTTCGGGGACATCACCACCGTGGAGATCACCGTCCACGAAGGACGCAACCGCCTGGTGCGACGCCTCATGGAGGAGGTCGGCTATCCGGTGCGTGAACTCGTGCGCACCCAGCTGGGCCCCATCCACCTGGACCATCTCCAGCCCGGGACCACGCGCCGCGTGAAGGGCAATGCGTTGGTGGCGCTGTACTCCTCGGTCGGGTTGTGAGGCGGGCGTGGTGACCCGCGCCCCGCTGCGCCCCGTCGCCACGACCGGGCCCGTCCTGGTGGTGGGCACCGGCCTGCTGGGCACCTCCGCCGGCCTGGCGCTCAGCGCCGCGGGTGTCGACGTGCTGCTCTCCGACACCTCACCCACCTCCCAGCGCCTCGCCCAGGACGTGGGGGCGGGCAGGCCCGTGGCGTACATGGGTGCCGAGGGCCCCACCCTGGTGCTCGTGGCGACGCCCCCGGACGTCGCCGGTGGCTGCGTCGTTGAGGCCCTCACCCACTATCCGGGGGCCGTGGTCACCGATGTCGCCTCCGTGAAGTCCGCGGTGGTGGAGGACGTGTTGCGGGAGGCGGAGAAGACCGGGGATCCCGCCATTGCAGCCCGCTACGTCGGCTCCCACCCCATGGCCGGGAGGGAACGCTCCGGTGCGGGCGCGGCCGACGCGGACCTTTTCATCGGGCGTCCCTGGGTGGTCGTCCCCCATGAGGGCTCCTCGGCGGAGGCCCAGTTGGTGGTGCGCACCCTGGCCACGGACCTGGGGGCCGTGCCCCTGGAGATGGACGCCGACACGCATGACCATTCGGTGGCGTTGGTCTCCCACGTGCCCCAGCTGGTGGCGAGCCTGCTGGCCGCGCGCCTGGCGGATGCTCCGGGGGTGGCACTGGGCCTGGCGGGTCAGGGCCTGCGCGACACCACGCGGATCGCCGCCTCCGACCCTCGCCTGTGGACCTCGATCCTGGCGGGCAATGCGGGACCTGTGGTGGAGACCTTGGAGGCGCTGGGCGCAGACCTGGAGGACCTGTTGGTCCATCTGCGCGCCGCTGTGGTGCAGGGTCCGCTGGAAGGCGGATCGGTCGGTGCGGTGAACCGTGTGATGGAGGCGGGGAACAGGGGAGTGGCGCGCATCCCCGGCAAGCACGGCGGCGCCCCCCAGCGTTTCTCCGAGGTCGAGGTCCTGGTGCCCGACCGGCCCGGCGAGCTCGGGCGGCTCTTCACCGAGCTCGGTGAGATCGGCGTCAACCTGGAGGACCTGACCCTGGACCACTCCGCGGGTCAGCAGGTCGGCGTGGCGCGGGTGATGGTGGACCCGGCGCGCGCCCGCGACGCGGAGTTGGGGTTGGAGCGCCGGGGCTGGCGCATCATCGCCCACTGGAGCACCGAGGGCAGCTGAGCGGTGGGTCTCCCCGCCGCTCCCTTTGCCCGCGTGTGTGGACACCGGGACGCGAGGGGTGGGGACCAGCAGTGACGAGGGCGACCGGATGGGCCGGGAGCCACGGACGGACAATGGAGGGACCAGACAGTGGAGCAGGCACGACGCAGGGAGCTCATCGCCCGGGTGGGGATCACCATCGGGGTGGACGGGCCTGCCGGTTCCGGGAAGTCGACTGTCTCCAAGCGGGTGGCGCTGGACCTGGGCATCGGCTGCCTGGACACGGGAGCCATGTACCGCGCACTGACCTGGTACGCCCTGGACCAGGGGCTGGACCTGGGTGACCACCAGGCGGTGGCGGCTGCCGCCGACGTCATGCCCCTGGTGATGGACTCCCATCCCGAGGATCCCCACGTGTTCATCGGAGAGCGGGAGATCACCGCCGACATCCGCACCCCCCGCATCTCCGAGGCCGTCACCTCGGTGTCCACGAATCTGGAGGTCCGCCACTGGATGGCGCGCGAGCAGCGCCGACGCATGCTGGCGGCCCGGGCGTCGGGGTCCGGGATGATCGCGGAGGGCCGTGACATCACGACCGTCGTGTGCCCCGACGCCGATGTCCGGGTGCTGCTCCTGGCGGACCCGGAGGCGCGTCTGCGCAGGCGGACCCAGGAACTCTACGGCGACCAGACCGAGGCACACCTGGCGGCCACTCGCGCCCAGGTGGAGGATCGCGACGCCGCGGACTCCACGGTCTCGGAGTTCCTGGAGCCTGCACCCGGGGTCGCGGTGGTGGACTCCTCGGGCCTGGGCATTGAGCAGGTCGTGGCGCAGGTGCTCGCCCTCGTCGACCGGAACCTGGTGGAGCGTACCCGCTCCTGACCCCTCCCTCGGCGAGGTCCGCTCAGTTCTGGGGTCGAAGTCCGTCCTGGTGGGTGCCGCGCACCGACCACCGCCGGCCGGGCGCTGCGTGCCGGGGCCTGGCGTCGGGGATCCTGTGGTCGGGCGGGCCCCCACGAGGGCGACCCCGGTGGAACTCAGACCAGTCGGTGGCGCGGGGAGACATGGTCCGTCTCCGCCGGATCGGTGACGGCCACAGGCGCCAGGGCGGCGTCGATGGCGTTCATCGCCTCCTCGTCCAGTTCCACGCCGGAGGCCTTGACGTTCTCGGCGATCTGCTCGGGGCGGGACGCGCCGATCAGTGCCGCCGCGATCGCGTCGTTGTGCAGCACCCAGGCCAGTCCCATCTGGGCCATCGTGAGGTTGCGTTCGGCGGCCAGGGGCTCAAGGGACTGCACGGCGGTGAGAATCTCGTCGGTGAGGAAGCGCTGGATGAACCTCCCACCGCCACCCTTCTGGTCGGTGGCGCGCGAGCCCTCGGGCACGGCCTGGCCGGGGTGGTACTTGCCGGTGAGGACGCCCTGGGCCAGCGGGG
>JAKECL010000270.1 GCA_030460725.1 Propionibacterium sp. | reverse complement strand
GTGGAGCTAGGGGGATTCGAACCCCCGACCTTCTCATTGCGAACGAGACGCGCTACCAACTGCGCCATAGCCCCAAGGCCCGGTCAGTTTAGCACCCGGTGGGGACAGGTGCATACTCGCACGTCACGGGAGTTTGATTCACTGTGCGCGACGGTTGTCCAACACTGCATCCAGATCAAAGACGACGGGCTGGGAGGCGACAACCTCGTCCGTGGACCGCGCGTCCCGAGGGGTCCGGTCCTCCGCCTTCGGCCGGGCCGGCACCGAGGCTCCTGCAAGGGGGATCCCCCGCAGGTCGGTGTCCGCGTGGACCTCGCGGCCCACGACGCGCGGGCGCACGGCGTAGCTCGGTGAGGGCAGAGGTGCGACACTCCATGCCCTCCCCTGAGTCCGCGCGGTCCCGTGCTGGGCCCCCTGGTCATGCTCGTGCTCCTGCCCGGCACCTGCCACATCGGGAGAAATCCCGCCGCGTGTCGACAGGGGGTCCGTGGAATCCGCACCGTCCTCGCCAGGGGTGGGCTGGTAGACATCCTGGTCGGATTGCGGGGAAGCCGGGGAGGTGTGTGATTCGCCCGGTGCCACCCCGCCGGACGGGGCCGTCTCCTCGGGCACGGTGTCGGTGGCAGTCTCCCCATGCGGTGTCGACACGGAACTGCCTGAAACGGGGGTGGTCCTGCTCTCCTGTCGGGCAGGCTTGCGGACTCCGAGGCCTTCACGCAGCTGGTGCAGCCGTTCATCCTCGGCACGCCCAGATGCCTCGGAGCGCATGGCTGCCAGGCGTGAGGTGACCAGCGAGGCGACCAGGAGACCTGCGGGCACGGCCACCCACATCCACGTCACCACCGACGTCTGGGCCAGGACGACGACCACCACCGTGGCCAACGCGGTGAGGGCAGCAGCGAGCAGCCGCCGCTGCCCTGCCGCACGTTCATTGGCCAGTCGCGCAGCCCTGCGCGCCCGCAACTGGGCGATCTCACGGATCCGCGCATTCTCCCGGTGGAGGGCGCGGGCACCGACAACGGGACGTCGACCGTCCTCAATGTGTGACGACATGGTGCCTCCCGGCGCTCGTTGCCCATCAGTGGCGGCCAACAGCCGCCGTTCAGGAGTGCGGCACCCGTCCTCCGGACCCCTGTTCTTCCCATCCTCGGTCCGCAGCACACGCATCTGCGGGGAGAATCGGTCGATCTCCCGCGAGTGCGTGATCGCGGTGCGCTTGGCGACGAGGTGCGGCAGCAGCAGCAGGCAGACAATTGCCACGGCTGCGACGACGACCACGCCTCCGTACTCCACGGGTACCACGCTACGGCGCTGCCGGATCGGGCGGGCACGGAGGCGCTTGCGTGTTGGAGATTGTCGGCCCTCACCGAACCACTCCGGGGCAGCTCGGCAGTACCCGGTCCCTGTGTGTTCAGCCCGTGGATACCGGGGCGCCCCTGGAACCGGTGCCCACCTCGCGGGGGTCCTCCCTCATACGGCAGGTGTGCCCCACACGTGGGCCACCAAGCCCCCCTCGGGCAGGTCCTCCGCATCGATCGCGTAGGCGACGTGGTCAGCCCACTGACCCGCAATGCTCATGTACCGGAGTTTCAGGCCCTCCCGGCGCAGCCCCAGCTTGCGGCACAGACCCAGGGAACGGTCGTTCTCCGGGCGCACGTTGACCTCGATGCGATGCAGGCCGAGTTCCCCGATCACCAGGTCGACCATCATTGCCACACACAGCGATCCCACCCCCCGGTGGGCGAGCTCCCCTGTCACCCAGTAGCCCAGGACCCCTTGGCACATGGCCCCCCGTTGGACATTGGAGAGGGAGAACAGGCCCACGATCTCCCTGTCCAACTCCGCCACCATCACCAGGGACTCGCCCTGACGC
The DNA here is from genome assembly GCA_030460725.1 of Propionibacterium sp. Taxonomy (GTDB): domain Bacteria; phylum Actinomycetota; class Actinomycetes; order Actinomycetales; family Actinomycetaceae; genus Pauljensenia. Next base: position 1,818 of record JAKECL010000270.1, on the reverse strand, counting down.
TGCTGGCGATCCACCCGACGTCGGAAGGAGTCGAGATCGGGCAGGGTCTCCGCAGACCCGGGGGGAAGCGTGGCCTCCCAGGGCCCCAGCCACTTCCAATTGCGGCGCCGCACGACGTCGATGCGTGCGTGGTCCTGGCCCAGCGCAGGCCTGAGCACCAGCTTGCGGGGCGGCGGAACACCGGCGTCGCCCTCGTGGAGGAGACCACGACCCACGGGATCGGTGACGACGAGAGTGAGCTCGCGTGGGTGTCTCCCCCACACGCGCGCCCCCCACGACGGCAGCATCAGTCCAGCACCATGCACTGAAGGGCGTCCCCTGCCCTCACATTGGTGACGTCCTCGGGCACGATCGCCAGAGCGTTGGACTCCGCGAGCGCGGAGAGCAGCAGCGATGCCGGAGCCCCCATCACCTTCGCCTGGTATCCGGAACGCGGGTCGCCGGACAGGCGGACACGGACGAACTCACGGCGCCCTCGTGGGGAGTACCAGGAGCGGTCCACGCGAGCCTGGATGCTCGGTCGGTTCAACACCGTCCAGCCCTGCATGTGGCGCAGCGCTGGACGCACGTAGACCTCGAAGCAGACCTGGGCGGAAACCGGGTCACCGGGGAGGCAGAAGATGGGAGTGCCCTCACCGACGCGCCCCACGCCCAGAATGTGTCCAGGCCACGCGGCGACATTGTCGAAGCGGACGGTGCCGAAGGAGCCCAGGACCTCCCGCACGGTGTCCCCCGAACCGTAGGAGATGCCGCCGGTGGTGAGGATGAGGTCGGCACGCACCAGCTGGTCCTCGATGGTCTGGCTGAGGACCTGGCGCTCATCGGGCACTGCCGCGACGCGGAAGGTCTGCGCACCGGCATCGGCGACGGCCGTCGAGAGGGCATGACCGTTCGCGTCGAAGACGGTTCCGGGACGGGCTTCTCGTCCCGGTTCCACGATCTCGTCTCCGATGGAGATGATGACCACGCGCGGACGGGGGTGGACGACCACCCGGGAGCGTCCGACACCGGCCAGCAGGGCCACCTGTCGAGCACCGACGCGGGTGCCGTTGCGCAGAACGACCTTGCCCCTCTCGACGTCCTCCGCGCGGCGACGGATGTTCTCCCCGACAGCCGGCTGTGTGCGCACCATGACACGCGCCCGTCCGTGGTCGGTGAAGTCCAGCGCCACCACGGAGTCCGCACCCGTGGGCACGGGCGCGCCGGAGGCGATACGGATCGCGGAGCCCGTCACCAGTGCGGCAGGGTCGACGTCCCCGGCCCGGACCTCCTCGGTCACCGTCAGGGTCACGGGCATGTCTGGGGAGGCCCCGGCCAGGTCCGCGGAGCGCACCGCGTAGCCGTCGCATCCGGCCAGGTCCGCAACGGGCAGGTCGAAGGGTGCACGGACGTCCTCGGCGAGCACGCAGGACACGGCATCGGCCAGCTGGACGTCCAGGGGAGGTTGCTGACCGACCGCGGACAGGCAGTCCTGGTAGAAGTCGGCGACCGATCTCACTGTGCGCCTCCATCCGGGAAGAACATGCGAGGACCGGGCCCGGTGAAGTCTGCCATGATGGCCACACTAGCGGAGTGCCAGGGACAGGACCGGCCATGACGACACCAAAGGCCACGATCCGCAACCGGGTTCGCGCGGCTCGGGCTCCTCGGCGCGCCCAGCGCGCCCAGCGCGATCGTGACCCGCTGGACCAGGACGTGTCGATGCCCCGCCACTCCCCGGAGGCACGGGGTCTCCTCACCTCCTGGACCAGCGTGCTCGGGCTCATGGGGATCCCGACTCCTGCTGACGACCCGGGTTCTGCGACACTGCTGCCCGCC
>JAKECL010000269.1 GCA_030460725.1 Propionibacterium sp. | reverse complement strand
TCCCTGATGACTTTGAGTTTCGTGGGCTCGTAGTTTTGTAAAAGAGACAGACCCCACCCCACCATCGTTCCCACACCAGCACCGGGAGACCGGGCAGCGAAGGACCACCACCATGACCACCACGACCGCAACGGAGCGACCCACCTGGACGGACAGGATGGGGCGCATCGAGTACCGCTGGTCCCCCTACCTCTACATCGCACCGTTCTTCGTGGTCTTCGCGATCACCGGGCTCTACCCCCTCCTCTACACGGCCTGGGTCTCCCTGCACCAGTGGCACCTCATCGGAGGTGAGCAGGGCTTCGTCGGGATCCAGAACTACGTCGACGTGGTCCAGCAGCCGACCTTCTGGATTGCCCTGCGCAACACCTTCTCGATCTTCGCGCTCTCCTCCGTGCCCCAGATCATCGTCGCGGTGCTGCTGGCCTGGGTGCTCGACGCGAACCTGCGGGCCAGGACCTTCTGGCGCATGGGTGTCCTGCTGCCCTACGTGGTGGCACCGGTGGCCGTGGCCATGATCTTCACGAAGGTCTTCGCCGACCAGTCCGGTATGGCCAACTCCCTGCTGGGCATGGTCGGAATCGACCCGATCGGCTGGCACGCCAATGCCTTCGCCTCCCACATCGCCATTGCCAACATGGTGAACTTCCGTTGGACGGGCTACAACACGCTGATCCTCCTGGCTGCCATGCAGGCCATTCCCCAGGACCTCTACGAGGCCGCCACCGTGGACGGTGCGGGACGCCTGCGCCAGTTCTTCTCCGTGACCATCCCCCAGCTGCGCTCCACCATCATCTTCGTCGTCATCACCTCCACCATCGGAGGCCTCCAGATCTTCGACGAGCCACGCATGTTCGACACCATGGGCAACGGCGGCGCGGACAAGCAGTGGCTGACGCTGACCATGTACCTCTACCAACTCGGCTGGGGACCACAGAAGAGCTTCGGTCGAGCCTCGGCCATCGCCTGGATTCTCTTCCTCATCATCATCCTCATCGGGATGGTCAACTTCGCCATCACCCGGCGCATCGCCACCGGGGGAACGGATCCGGGCAGACGCCGACGCAGGGGCCGCCCCGGAGAGTCCGGGGGCCCCCAGGGCACCTCCGCACCACTGCTGCCCGTCCCAGCCCCCCAGCACGGCCTGGACACGACCCCCGGGGCCGCCCTCGTCGAGGACGGGAAGGACCAGCGATGAGCACCTCGACCACGAACTCCGCCTCCGTGGCGATGACCCGTCAGCGTGCGGGCAGGCTCGCGGCGCGCTCCGCCCAGCGGCGCCTGGACCGGGAGAACCGCAGGCGCGCCAACCACGTGGAGCACCGCTCCTTCGGGGTGAACCGCAGACCCGGCTGGCCCACCTACGCGATCCTCACCGCGGTGGTGCTCATCTCCGCCTACCCGCTGTACTTCGCCTTCCAGTTGGCCTCCTCCACGGCTGCCGACATCGCCCGCAATCCGATCCCCCCGTTGTTCCTCCAGGGTCACCTGGTGGAGAACATCCGCCGGGTGCTCGACTCCGACATCGACTTCTTCGCGGCCTTCATGAACTCGGTGATCGTCTCCACCGTGGTCTCCCTCTCCGTCGTCTTCTTCTCCACGCTGGCCGGATACTCCTTCTCCAAGCTCCGCTTCCGGGGGCGCGACGGGCTGCTGACCTTCGTCATCGCGACGATGGCGGTCCCCGCCCAGCTGGGCGTGGTGCCCCTGTTCATCGTGATGGCGAGATTGAACTGGACAGGGGAGCTGGTGGCGGTCATCGTGCCGGGGATGGTGTCGGCGTTCGGGGTGTTCTGGATGACGCAGTACATCCGCGATGCCCTGCCCACCGAACTCATCGAGGCGGCCCGCGTGGACGGCGCCACCATGTTCCGCACCTTCTGGTCGGTGGCACTGCCTGCCGCGCGCCCCGCCGCCGCGATGCTCGCCCTGTTCACCTTCGTGGGCTCCTGGACGAACTTCTTCTGGCCCTTCATCGTCCTGGGGGCGAAGAACCCGACCCTGCCGGTGGCACTCCAGCTGCTGCAGGCCTCCTACTTCAAGGACTACTCGCTGATCATGGCGGGCGTGGTGGTGGCGACCGTGCCGCTGCTGGCCCTCTTCGTTCTGGCCGGACGCCACCTGGTGTCGGGCATCATGCAAGGAGCTGTCAAGGGATGACCACTCTGACCTTCCCCGAGGGATTCCAGTGGGGCGCGGCCACTGCCGCCGCCCAGATCGAAGGTGCCGGGCACGAGGGCGGGAAGGGTGACTCCATCTGGGACGTCATGTGCCGGGTTCCCGGCGCCGTCGTGGACGGCTCCGACATCGAGGTCGCCTGCGACCACTACCACCGCATGTCCCAGGACGTGGCCCTCATGCGCGACCTCGGTCTGGGCACCTACCGCTTCTCCGTGTCCTGGGCGCGCGTCATGCCCGACGGGCACACGCTGAACCCCGAAGGGCTGGACTTCTACGAGCGCCTCGTCGACGAGCTCCTGGCCGTCGGCATCCGCCCCTGGTTGACCCTCTACCACTGGGACCTGCCCCAACCCCTCCAGGACCGTGGCGGGTGGACGCAACGCGCCACCGCGCAGGCCTTCGCCGACTACGCCCGCACCGTGTACGAGCGTCTGGGCCCGAAGGTGGACACCTGGACGACCTTGAACGAACCGTGGTGTTCCTCCCTGCTGTCCTACGCCTGCGGGGAGCACGCGCCGGGCCACGCGAGCCCCGCCGAAGGTGTGGCCGCCGTCCACCACCTGCTCCTGGCCCACGGGCTGGGTGTGCGCGAGATCAGGGCCGCTGCAGCCGCGCGGGGGGAGGATCCCCGTGTGGGGATCACCCTGAACTTCTCCACCGTCCACCCCGCGGACCCCGCTGACCAGGGTGATCTGGATGCGGCGCGGCGCATTGACGGTCTGGCGAACAGGCTGTTCCTGGACCCGATCTTCCGCGGTGCCTACCCTCCGGACGTCGTGGAGGACATGCGTGGGGCCGGACCCGGCTGCGACCTCGAGGCGCTGGTGCACCCCGGGGACATGGAGGTGATCAGCACACCGGTGGACGTGTTGGGCGTGAACTTCTACAACGGCCAGCAGGTCGCGGCCCCCGACCCTGGCGACGAGTCCCCCCTGGAGTGGCGCAATGGGGCGGGCCTGCTGCGCAGGTCCCCCAATGTCGGCTCCGAGCGGGTGCGCCACGTTCCCCGCGACCTGCCCCACACGGCAATGGGGTGGGAGGTTGACGCCGAGGACCTGCGTCTGCTGCTGGTGCGTCTGCACCGGGAGTACACGGGCCCGGCAGGCATCCCCCTGGTCATCACGGAGAACGGTGCCGCCTACGACGACCGGCCAGACGCCACCGGCTTCGTGGATGACTCGGCTGACCGTCTGGCCTACATCCGCGACCATCTCACAGCGGTCCACGCCGCCATCCAGGGCGGGGCGGACGTGCGCGGATATCTGGTGTGGTCGCTCCTGGACAACTTCGAATGGGCCTGGGGCTACACCAGACGCTTCGGCATCGTCCGCGTGGACTTCGACACCCAGGAGCGAATCCCGAAGGCTTCGGCCCACTGGTTCCGCGACGCAATCCGCGCCAATGCGGTGGAAATGGACTGAGGGCCGGGCACCGGGGGAGGAGCCTCCTGCGTGGGACCCGGGTCCGGGCGACCCGGGCCGCGCCCGGGGCCGCAGGTGGACGAGGGCGGCGCCGCCCT
>JAKECL010000268.1 GCA_030460725.1 Propionibacterium sp. | reverse complement strand
GGGGGAGGTGGCCGGCTTCCTCGGACCCAATGGCGCGGGCAAGTCCACGACCATCCGCATCCTCCTGGGGATGCAGCGCGCGGACTCCGGAGAGGCCCGGGTCCTGGGCCTGGACCCCTGGACGGATGCCGTCGAACTCCACCAGCGCCTCGCCTACGTCCCCGGGGACGTGACGCTGTGGCCGAACCTCACGGGTGGGGAGACCATTGACCTCCTCACCCGCCTGCACCGCACCCGCGCGGATCGGCGTCGACGCCAGGAGTTGCTTGAGCGCTTCGAACTCGATCCGACGCGCAGGACCCGCACCTACTCCAAGGGCAACCGACAGAAGGTCGCCCTCGTGGCCGCCCTGCTCACCGACGCGGAGCTCTACCTCTTCGACGAACCCACCTCCGGCCTGGATCCACTGATGATGGCCGTCTTCACCGATGAGGTGCGCGCGCTGCGCGACCGCGGCCGGACGGTCCTCCTCTCCAGCCACATCCTGGGAGAGGTCGAGGCCCTCTGCCACACCGTCACCATCATCCGGGGCGGCCGGGACGTGGAGTCCGGCACCCTCTCCGACCTGCGCCACCTCACCCGTTCGACGGTCGTCCTCACCTCCGACATCGACCCCTCCCGACTGCGCGGTCTCAGGGGCGTCGACCATGTGGTGGTCGACGAGGACCGTGTGAGCTTCGATGTCGACAACTCTGCGCTGTCGGCCGTGGTCGAGATGATGGCCGCCACGCATGTGCGCGGACTGCAGATCACCCCGCCCTCACTGGAGGACCTCTTCCTGCGTCTCTACGACACCGGCGCCACTCCCGCGCCCCCGCAGGGGCATGGTGGCGAGCGGATCCCGGGGGCCTCCCACAGTGAGCAACCCCGGCACGGCGCCGATGTCGAGGGCAACGGCGCAGACCCCGTGGACGGTGTCCGATGATGGCGGGAGCGGGAGCGGGAGCGGGAGCGGGAGCGGGAGCGGGAGCGGGAGCGCTGGTGCGCCTGGCCCTGCGTCGCGACCGGGTGCGCCTCCTCGCCTGGGGCATGGGCCTCCTCGCCCTCGTCTGGTTCTCCGTCGCCGCGGTCATCGACGTCTACGGCGGGGCGGATGCCCTCGCGGCCCGGGCTGCCCTGGCCGACAGTCCCGGCACCGTCATCATCGCCGGGCCTCTCTTCGGCGCCGAGCAGCTCACCATCGGCCCGGTGGTCGCCAATGAGCTGACCACCATGCTCCTGGTCATCGTCGCCGTCATCAGCGTGCTGTGCATGGTCCGGCACACACGCGCCGATGAGGAGGCGGGACGCACCGAGCTGATCCGCGCGCAGGTCACGGCCAGGCGGGCCCCGGCTGTGGCCGCCCTGGCAGCGGTGACCACCCTCGACCTCGTGGTCGCCGCCGCCGTGGTCACGGGCCTGGCGGGCAATGGGCTCCCCTTCGCGGACTCATTCGCCCTGGGCCTCTCCTGCCTGCTCACCGGCCTGTGCTTCGGTGCCGTGGCCGCCGTGACGGCCCAGCTCGCCCCCTCCGCCCGCGGAGCCTCCGCTCTGGCACTGGGCGTGGTCGGGATCGCCTTCGCGGTGCGCGCGATCGGGGACATGTGGGAACCGTCCACGGGGTCCTGGCTCTCGTGGCTCTCGCCCTTCGCCTGGGCCCAGCAGATCCGGGCCTATGACGACCTGCGTTGGTGGCCACTGACGCTCCTCCTGGTCGCCACCGCAGTGGCACTCATGATCGCGGGCCTGCTGTCCGGAAGGCGCGACCTCGGGTCCGGATTGCTGGCGTCGCGCCCGGGTGCGGACACCGCGGACAGATCGCTGCTGGCCCGGAGCGGTCCGGCGCGCAGGCTGCTGCGTCCCACCGCCACCTCCTGGGCCGTCGGCATCATCCTCACCGCAGCTCTGACGGGGTCCATGGCCCGTTCCGTGATGGACATGATCGCGGACTCCCCGGACCTCGCGGCCTGGATGGGGACCTCATCCGGGGACCTGCTCGCCTCCTTCATCACCTACATGCTCGGCTTCCTCGTGGTGATGTGCACGACCTTCGCCGTCCAGCCCACCCTGGTGCTGCGCGGCGAGGAGAGGTCCGGTCGCACCGAGCTCCTCCTCGTCTCCGGGGTCCCCCGCACCCGCTGGGTCACCGTCTGGATGTTCGTGGTGGCCGTGGAGACCACGGCGGTCCTGCTCGCGGCCGCCCTCGCACTGGGGGTCACCACCGCAGTGTCCACCGGCCAGTGGCACTGGGTGGGCGAGGTGCTGGTCGCCGGGCTGGTGAACGTGCCGGGCGCCCTCGTCGCCCCGGCCCTGGCCGCCGCTCTGCTCGCCTGGGCGCCGAGCTGGGCTGCGCTGGCATGGGTGCCGGTGGGGTGGAGTGCCTTCGTGCTGCTGCTCGGACCGGTGCTCGACCTGCCCCTATGGGTGCGTGACCTCTCTCCCCTGGAACTGACCCCCCGGGTCCCTGAGGCCGACTTCACCCTGCCACCCGTCCTCGCACTGGTGGTCGTCGTGGCCGTCCTGGCTCTCCTGGTGCGGCCCGGGATGGCACGTCGCGACCTGGTGACGGCCTGACGCGGGCACCCCGGGACGGGAGCCCCGGGACGGGCACTCCGGGACGGGAGCCACGCCGGACGCCCGGGATCCGGTGGTGTCGGGGAGGGGAGGCGACGCTCACCCGGCGCGATGGTGAATCCCCGGGGCCCACTCAGTCGCCCGGACGTCCTCCGGTCGGCAGGTCCTGTCCGGTGACCTCGTGCAGGATCTCGTCCAGGTGGGCCCGCAGTGCACGCTCCGCTCCTGGTGCGCGACCCCCCGGTCCAGGAGCGGACGGCTCGTGGTCGCTCCAGGCCTCCGGGTTCCCCTCAGGCGGAGATGTCCGGGTCATTTCGGCTTTCCGGGGAGGAAGTCCGTGAAATGAAGTCCAGGGTGTGTGCGGGAACCCATTGCGGGTGATCCGGATTCCGAATCCCGGTCTGAAATGTCGGACAATGTCGTGTGGGGTGTGCGGGCGCGAGAATGACACTGAGGGGGGGGTTGTTCGAGTGGTGTGGGAGGCGCATTTGTGTGCGAGTTGCCGGGAGGCGGAGGGAATTGTTGCTCCGAGTCCGGAGGCGGCCCCTCGAATCGGTGCCGAGTGTTGCTGGGGCAGTGCCCGTCGGCCGTTTCCCCGGTTGCGATGTCCTGACAATCTGGCGCCGCCCGGACGTCGAGGGAGGGGATGCAGAAAGAGGTCTGCGGAATATTCCTGCTGTGTGGGAGCGGGTGTTCCTTTGTTCCTCCGCTTCTTTTCCTCCGCCGGGATTTCTCCGGACATTGCTCTGCCTCTTCGGGTCGGAATGGCCCGCCATCGATGGATATCCTCACGCGATTGACGCTTGACATCGAGCATGTGTCCCCTAGAATTCATCTGTCCGAATGATTGTTCGGACCAGCCGTGTGGTCCGCGGGAAATGCCCGGAGAGCCCATGGTGGGGCAGAGCGTGTCCCGTCCTCTATGCAGGTACAGGAAGGCCAGACAATGAAGATCAACTCGCCCGTGACGGCCAGTGCGGACATCGGGGTCTACGGACTGGGCGTCATGGGTTCCAACCTCGCCCGCAACCTGGCGCGCAACGGATACCGCACCGCCGTGTTCAACAGGACCCCTTCGCGCACGGAGAAGCTCATCGCCGCCCACGGGGGCGGCTCCGAAGGTACCTTCGTCCCCTCCTTGGACATCGACGACTTCATCCGCTC
>JAKECL010000267.1 GCA_030460725.1 Propionibacterium sp. | reverse complement strand
TCGGTGGGCTCGGGGGACATCGACGCATCGGGGAAGTCAGCGTGGGGGCGTTCAGGCGGGGGATTCTCCACGTGGCGTACTGTATCGGCTCCGTCGTCCTCCCTCAGAAGAGGGACGTCAGTACCGGATGGCGTCGATGGGATGCACCCTGATCGCCGCGAAGGCAGGGATGATCCCGCACAGCGCCCCCACGGCGGATGCGATGCCCACTCCGGCCACGGCGGCCGAGGTCGGGAACGGGGGTCTCTCCTGCAGGAAGATGCCCATCTGGTCCAGGGGCACGACCCGCAGGACGATGATGGCCAGGCCCACACCGATGACGCCGGCGACGAAGGTGGCGACCACCGACTCCAGGAACACCGCGAAGAACACGCGGGTGGCGGAGGCGCCCATGGCGCGCCTGATCCCGATCTCACGAATGCGTTGGCGCACCGTGACCACGGCGACATTGAGCAGGCCGAGCGCTCCCAGGAGGATGACGATGGCACCGATGGCCATGACCACCGTGCGGATCATCCCCAGACTCTCCTGCCCGGAGTCGAAGTCCTCTCCACCCATGACGTCGACGCGCCAGCCCTCACCCAGCACGGCAGCCAGGGCGGAGGGCAGTGCCGTGCGTGCCTCCTCGACCTGGGTCTCCCCCGCCCACACCACCATTGACGAGGACGACACCTCCTGCTGGTCCGCCGGTTTCATGATCTGCCAGGAGTCGTAGGGAACGTAGACCACGGGGGACTCCCAGTTCCCCGATGACTTCAACACACCGACCACGCGCAGCTGCTGGGGTTGGTCCCCCGTCGTGGAGATGACCAAGGGGTCACGCACGTCCGGCATGCCGAAGTACTTCCACATGGCGGCATTGATGACCACCGGTGTCACCCGCTGGTTGACGTCGCCGGAGCGCAGCCAGCGTCCCTGGGCCGTCTCCAGACGGAAGATCGTCTGGTAGGCGGGGTCCACCGCCTGGACCTGGGGGACCTGGAACCCGTACTCGGGCACAGGGACCGGACGGGAATGGAACGTCCCCCGGTTCATCAGCTCAGCCATCTCCGCGAGGTTCAGGGAGCCCGTCTCCGTCCGCGACCAGAACGGGATGTCGAAGCGGTCGGCCACCGTCACCATGGCCGATCCCACCGGATCATCGGCGACCCCTGTCGCCTCCGCGGTCCAGCCGGCGGTCCCCTCGGTGTCCTGCTGCGTGTCGGCGTCGGGGGCAGGAATCTCCTGCACGACGACGCCCCCGGACCCAGTCATTGCGCCGACGGAGTCTCCCTGACCCTGGTCCTCCTGGACCTTCTGGGGGACCAGGGTCAGGGTCACTGCGCGCCCCGACCAGGCTTCCATCATCTCCTTGTTCGACTGGACGATCAGGTCCCCCAGTGCGATGACCGTGGACATGGCGGCGACAGCCGCGACGACGCCCACCAGGGACAGGACGACACGCGCCTTCTGGACGCGGACCTCTCCCCAGGCCTCCACCAGGGCTCCGATGATCTGGTTGAGGAACCTCATGACGCCTCCGGGGTGGCAGGTCGAGCGGGCCGTGTCTCCGGGACATCGCCCTGGGGCAGGGCTGCGGCGCCGCCCTCGTGGAGGTCGCGGGAGGGGGAGCCGGGACGCGGGTGGGACCCGGCCGTGGGAGCGGGCACGGAGGGCACGGAGGGCACGGAGGGCACGGAGGGCACGGAGGGCACGGAGGGCATCATCGCGTCCCCCGGCAGGAGGGCGCCGTCCTCCCCGGAGATCGAGGGGACCAGGACGGAGCGGGCGTCCCTCACCTCCTGGAGGACGCCCTCGCCCAGTGCCAGGACCCGGTCGGCCCGCACGGCGACGTTGAGGTCGTGGGTGATGACGACCAGTGCGGAGTCGTTCTCGTGGGCGACCTCCTCCAGCAACGCCATGACGGAACGACCCGTGTCGGGGTCGAGCGCCCCGGTGGGTTCGTCGGCAAGGATGATGCGCGGGCGGCGCACCAGTGCGCGGGCGATCGCGATGCGCTGCTGTTCACCACCCGACATCTGCGTGGGGTGGGAGTCCAGCCGGTCCCCCAACCCCACCCGCTCCAACATGGCAGCAGCCAGGGAACGCCTGTGCCAGAAGTCCGGTCCCGTCGCATAGAGCAGGGGGACCTCGACATTCTCGGAGGCGGTGCGGGCATTGAAGATGTTGAACTGCTGGAAGACGAAGCCGAAGCTCCGCCCTCGCAGGCGTGCGCGCCGGGCCTCCCCCAGGTGGAGGACGTCCGAGCCATCGACGCAGTAGGTGCCGCTGGTGGGTCGGTCCAGCAGGCCCAGGATGTTGAGGAGCGTGGACTTGCCCGTGCCCGAGCGGCCGACGATGGACACCTGTTCCCCGGCCTCGACGCTCAGGTCGATGCCGCGCAGGATGTGCAGATCGCTCCCGTCGGGCAGGACGACGCTGCGGGTGATCCCCGCCAGCTCCACCAGCGCCACCTCAGCAGCCCTCACCCGTCATGGGGTTGCACTGCATCTCGGTCTCCTGCTGTCCGGGCACGAACTCCAGGACCTCCTGTCCGTCCGAGAGGCCGTCCTTGATCTCGATGCGCGTGCCGTCACTGAGGCCCAGGTTGACCTGGACCTTCTCCGGGGTGGCGGGATCGGCGCCGGGCAGGTAGACCCACCCGGTCTGGAAGCGGCCCTCCACCGCGGTGACGGGCAGGGTCTGGACGTCCACCGCTTCGCCGGCCACCAGATCCATCTTCACCTGCAGGCCGGGGAACACCTTCTGGTCCGCGGGGACGGCGCAGGTGGCCTGGATGGCGGTCGACTGGTCGCCCTGTCCCGACGTCGCGGCCCCCGGCTGGGGGGTCGTCGAGGTTCCGCCACCCGTTCCGGAGTCGGCACCCGCCTTGGGGGTGAGGATCTGCAGCGCCGAGCACTCGAAGGGCGCGGGACCGTCGGTGATGGTGATCGTGGCCGTGTCGGGCACGTCCTGGATGCGGTACATCTGGTCGGGCGTCAGTGTGGCCACGGCGGAGAAGGTGGGGGGCTGGATCGTCCCCACGATGTCCCCGATGGCGAACTGCTGACCCAGGAGCGCCGCGAGCTGCAGTGTGCCTGCGGCCGGGGCGTTGATCCAGGCGTTGCGCCACTCGGACTTCGCGGGGGTGATCTGCTGGTTGCCCTCTGCGTCCGTGGTCACCTGGTCCTGACCGGGGATCTCCTTCTGGATCAGGAGGATCGGGTCACCCTGCGCCACGACCTGGCCGTCCTCGGCGTAGACCGCGGTGACCTCACCGTCCAGGGTGGCACGCACGGTGGTGGCGGGGTCGGAGCGGATGGTGCCCTCCAAGGACAGGGCGTTGGTGATGGTCCCGGTCTCCGCGACGACCGTCATCTGCCCGTACTGTGCCGAGGGATCCAGCACCTGGTCCTCCGCCTCGGCGGTTGCGGGGAAGAATGCGAACTTCACCAGGGCGGCCGCGATCACCGTCCAGACCAGGATCCTGAGGACGGACATCACGGTGGCACCGCGGGATCGGTGGGCGCTCATGGTTGCTCCTGGTGTTGCCGGGCGGTGTGGCCGCCGTGGGTCCGGGCACTGCTGGGATGTCTCGCAGGGGTGCTGCAAGGCGGGCGTCCCGCAGCGATCCCGATGGTGCGGTGTCGGCAGGAGCGCCTCGGTCGGTGCGGCGCGGTCCTGACGGCGAAGACCCGGGCAGCGTTGCACACCCGTGGGCCAACGGTTGACAGTCTAGCCT
>JAKECL010000266.1 GCA_030460725.1 Propionibacterium sp. | reverse complement strand
GGCGCGGGGGAGCACCCGGGGAGCTGATCCCTTGCTCACATGCCGCACCGGACTCCACGTGGGTCGAGGGGGGATGACAGGGTCCCACCCCCGGATTTCCGCCGCTGCCGCGGGCAGGCGGGTCGGAGCCGGAGGCGGCCAACGCGTGGGCGCGCGTGCGCTCGGGTGTCCTCAGCGGGCGCAGCAGGCCCGACCTCTGGAATCCTGAGCAGGTGAGTTCTGCTGATTCCCGACGCTCCGACGCAGCGCAGTCCGACGCAGCGCAGTCCGACGTCTCCCCGTGGTCCGCCTTCATCGTCGTCCTGGCTGCGGGCTTCATGACGTTGCTGGACGTGTCCATCGTCAACGTCGCCCTGCCCACCATCGAGTCCGGCCTGGGAGCCGGCCCCTCGCAGATCCAGTGGATCGTCGCCGGCTACTCCCTGGCCTTCGGGCTCTCACTGGTACCCGCCGGGCGCATCGGTGACCTGGTGGGACGACGCACGATGTTCATCATCGGGCTGACGGGGTTCGTCCTCGCCTCAGGTGTGTGCGGACTGGCGACCAGCGCCGCCATGCTCTCGGCCACCCGTGTCGTGCAGGGCTTGTTCGCCGGCATCCTGAACCCACAGGTCATCGCCCTCATGCAGCAACTGTTCTCCGGACCCGCCCGTGCCCGCGCCTTCGGCTACTTCGGGATGACGATCGGCCTGTCCACGGCGATCGGGCCGGCGCTGGGAGGCCTGTTGGTCTCCACACTCGGACCGGAGTACGGGTGGCGTTCCGTCTTCCTCATCAATGTGCCGATCGGCCTGGTCGTCATCCCTCTGGCGTCGTGGAAGCTGCGCGGGGTGGACGAGGCCACCCGCGCGCAGCGTCGCGCCGGTGCGGGTGCAGGTGCCGGTGCGGGTGCCGGTGCGGGTCGCATTCGGGGTCTGGGACTGGACGGCGTGGGACTGCTCCTCATCGCCGCGATCGTCCTGGCGCTGATGTGGCCGTTCATCAGCGCGTCCGAGGGCGACACCGGTCTGGCGGGCGCGCCCTGGTGGATGTTGGCCGTGGCCGGCGTGCTGGTGGTGGTCCTCACCCTGTGGGAGCGTCAGCAGGACAGCCGCGGTGAACCCGCGGTGCTGCCCGCGGACCTGGTGCGCAACCGCGGGTTCGTGCTGGGCGCGTCGCTCGGTTCCGCCTACTTCGCGGGCTTCACAGGCATCTTCATCGTGACGACCCTCTACTTCCAACAGGGTGCGGGTCTGCCCGCCTGGCAGGCGGGCCTGGCGCAGGTTCCCTTCGCCATCACCTCGGCGGTGACCTCTGGTCGCTCGGGCCGACTGGTGACCAGGATCGGGCGTCGCCTGGTGGTCGTCGGCCTGGTCACGATGCTGGCAGCGATCGCCGCGATCGTGGTCGTCGTCGAGACGATGTCGGACCAGCGGGGTGCCGTGTGGGTGGTCTCCGCACTGCTGGCCGTGGCCGGAGCCGGTTCGGGTGCCGTGATCTCCCCGAACCAGGCGCTCACCCTGGCCGACGTGCCGCCCGCTGTCTCCGGCACGGCTTCCGGGCTGCTGCAGACCCTGCAACGTCTGGGCGCCACCGTCGGTCTGGCACTCATGACATCCGTGTTCTTCACCGTCGTCGGGGATGCCTCCAGCGGCGACCTCGCCGCCCACTCCAGGGCAATGGGGATCTCGATGGGTGTCACGGTCGTGCTGTTGTCCGTGGCGCTGGTCGTGGCACTCATCGACTCCCGTCGACGCACGCCCAGCGGCATCCACGTCTGAGCTCGCACTCCTCCCGGACAGGCGCTCGGCCCCGCCCTCGTGAGAGGACGGGGCCGAGCGCACAGGGGCCGAGGGTCAGGGCCGCGGGATGTTGCGCAGGTTGGAGCGCGCCATGGAGACGACCTCACCCAGGCCGCCGCCCAGCACCTCCTTGCTCATTGCGCGGGCGAAGCCGGTGACCTGGTCGGCAGTGATCGTGGGAGGCAGGGACAGGGCACGGGGGTCCGTCATGCACTCGATCAGGCCGGGACCGGGGCGGTTGAGCTCGCGGCGCAACACGTCCTCGACCTCGCCGGGCTCCTCGATGCGCACCGAGGGGATCCCCAGCGCATTGCCCAGAGCCGCGTAGTCGACGTCCTCGGACTCGGTGCCGAAGGAGGGCAGACCGTTGACCAGCATCTCCAGCTTCACCATGCCGAGCGAGGCATTGTTGAAGACGACGACCTTGATGTTCAGGTTGTAGTTCTTCATGGTGATGAGCTCACCCATGAGCATCGAGAGGCCACCGTCGCCCGACATGGAGATGACGGGGCGGTCCGGCTCGGCGGCTGCCAGGCCGATGGCCTGGGGCAGTGCATTGGCCATGGAGCCGTGCAGGAAGGACCCGATGACGCGGCGCTTGCCGTTCATGCGCAGGTAGCGGGCGGCCCACACATTGCCCATGCCGGTGTCGACGGTGAAGGAGGCGTCCTCGGGGGCGACAGCCGACATGATGTCGGCGACGAACTCCGGGTGCAGCGGCTTCATGGACGCCGCCGACTTGCCCTTGTAGGCACCCACCACGTTCTTCATGGCACGCTCGAACTTCTTGACCATCTGGTCCAGGAAGCTGCGCGAGCGGTTCTGGTCGATGAGGGGCAGGAGGGCCTTGGCGGTCTCCTTCACGTCGCCGACCACAGCGACGTCCAGGCGCGTGCGGCGTCCCAGGATCTCGGGGCGGATGTCGACCTGTGCGGTGCGCACGCCCTCGGGGAGGAACTGGTCGTAGGGGAAGTCCGTGCCCAGCAGGAGCAGCAGATCGGAGTCGTACATCGCCTGATGGGCGGAGCCGTAGCCCAGCAACCCCGACATGCCGATGTCGAAGGGGTTGTCCCACTGGATCCACTCCTTGCCGCGCAGGGAGTGCCCGATGGGAGCAGCGATGCGGTCAGCCAGGGCGATGACCTCGTCATGGGCACCCTTGGTGCCCGCACCGGCGAAGATCGTCACCTTCTTGGCGGAGTTGATCGCGTCGGCCAGCTCGCGCAGGGACTTCTGGGAGGGCACGACGACCGGGGGCTCGGGCCGGACGATCTCAATGGGATAGGTGGTCTCCACCTGGGAGGCGGTGAGGTCGGCGGGCAGGGTCACCACCGAGACCCCGGGGCCGCCCCAGGCGTGCTGGATGGCCGAGGCGAAGACCCTGGGGAACTGCGCAGGGTTGGTGATCATCTCGTTGAAGACCGAGCACTCGTTGAAGAGGCGGTCGGGGTGGGTCTCCTGGAAGTAGTGGGTTCCCACCTGCACCGAGGGGATGTGGGAGGCGATCGCCAGGACGGGCACGCGGTTGCGGTTGGCGTCGTAGAGACCGTTGATGAGGTGGAGGTTGCCCGGGCCGCAGGATCCGGCGCACACGGCGAGCTTGCCGGTGGCCTCAGCTTCTGCACCGGCGGCGAAGGCAGCGGACTCCTCGTGGCGGACGTGGATCCACTGGATGCCCTGACCGTCCTTGTTGGAGCGGCGCACAGCATCGACGATGGGGTTCAGGGAGTCGCCGACGATGCCGTAGATGCGTCGCACGCCGAGGGCGAGGAGCTGGTTGACGAGGTGGTCGGCGACGGTGTCGCCACTGACCTGCACGGGGGCCATGATGGTCCTTTCCTGGACTGGAGCTTCCGGGGCCGACCCCGTGCCCCTGATCGCCGCAGCGGGCTGGGACACGGCGACCTTGCCCTGACACCATGGTAGGCGGGGAGGTCGGTGTGGGCCCA
>JAKECL010000265.1 GCA_030460725.1 Propionibacterium sp. | reverse complement strand
GCGCCCACCGGCGGACGCGGCCACGAGGGCGACGCGGGTGCCCCGCGCGAACCGCTGGATCTGCTGGACCTGGGCGTGGCTCCGCGCCTGGACGCGGGCATCGAAGCCGCACTGCTGCTGGCGGCCCTGGCCGATCGGGCGGGGGACAATGTGCACCTGGTCGCGGCGGACCGTGAGGTGCGGGCACGGGTCTCGGGTGTGCGCGGCGCCGGGCTCATGCGCCAGATCGCGGACTCCCTGACCGATGTGGTGCCTGATCTGCGACCCGTCGACTGGGATCTGGTGGCAGCCGAGGTGCGCCGAACCGTCCATCACCGGGCGTTGGTCGTCCTGGTCACCGAGGTGCCTCCCGTGGGCACCGACCCCGACTTCCTGCAGGCAGTCTCCCAGCTGGCATCCACCCATCTGGTGGTGGTGGCCTCGGCCGCCGACCCCGAGGTCGTGCGTCTGGCGCGGGCCGGTGGGGACGCGGCCTCCGTCTACGCAGCCGCCGCCGCAGGAGCCACCATTCATGAGTCCCGGGTCGGTGCCCGAGACGCGGAGCGTGCGGGCGCTCTGGTCATCGACACGGATGCCGGACTGCTGGCGGCGCGTCTGTCCGACACCTACCTGTCGCTGAAGAAGCAGGGGAGATTGTAGGGCCCTGAGGAACGACTCGGCCCTCATTCTCCTTCTGAGTTCCCGGAATACTAACGATCGACAGTAGATCTGTTTGACTCCCGGAAGAGCGGGTTGAGACAATCGAACGGTGCTTCGTCTCACAACCCTGGGCCTCATTGCCTCACTCGCACTCTCGGTCACCACTGCGGCTCAGCTGCCGTCCGACCGTTCCCTGCCATCTCCGCCACCGGTGAGCGGAGGGACGTCGGTCGGCTCCCCAGGCACCACCAGCGATTCTAAGGAACAGGATGCCGGGGCGCAGTCCGGTTCGACTCAGGTTCCCGGCGAGGCACAACCGGACAGCAACGAGACACCTGCCCCTTCCGACCACCTCGACGTCGAGGTCCGACAGGACGACGACGGCTCATCGACCGCAGAGAGCACCCCCACCCCCGCATTCACAATCAGCGGGCCGATGGACCGGGCACGCACGAGCATCGGTGACCTGGGAGAGGCCACCGGACCGGAGATCTCGGCAGGAGCCGGCTCCTACCAGGTGTTCAGCGGCGGAGCGGCATTCCTCTCCCCTTCCGGCGGCGTGTTCGCGGTGCGCGGGGCCATGCTCGGCGCCTATCTGTCCCAGGGCGGCCCCACCTCCTACCTCGGCTACCCCCTCGGCAATGAGGGCCCCAGTGTCCGCGGCGCCGTCTACCAGGAGTTCGAGGGTGGGATCGGTTACTGGTCCACGGCGACCGGTGCCCACTTCGTCCACGGCGCCGTCTACCGCACGTTCGTGGGACAGGGGTGGGCCGGGGGTCGTCTGGGCCTCCCTGTCGGCGATGAGGTCGCAGACACAGACAACGGCCTGTACCAGGCCTTCCAAGGGGGACGCGTCTACTGGCGCCCCGCGTACCCGGGCCTGATCGTGCGCGGGGCCATGCTCGGCGCCTATCTGTCCCAGGGCGGCCCCACCTCCTACCTCGGCTACCCCCTCGGCAATGAGGGCCCCAGTGTCCGCGGCGCCGTCTACCAGGAGTTCGAGGGTGGGATCGGTTACTGGTCCACGGCGACCGGCGCCCATTTCCTCCACGGAGCCCTGCGCACCTGGTACGCCGACTCCGGGTGGGAGCACGGTGTGCACGGTTTTCCCGCCAGCGACGAGTATCCCGACCACGGGTCCGTTCGTCAGGATTTCGAGCACGGCTCGTTCTGGTGGGGTGGAATGCCCGCGCGGACCTACACTCACTCTGTTGAGTGGGCCGGTCAGCCCAACAACTACTTCTGTGGACCCACCAGCGGCTTCATGATCCTGCGCTATGCAGGGGCCTGGAGGTCTGCCAGCGGCACGGGCCTGTCCATCGATGCACTTGCGGGTCGTTCCTACATGAACACCGTCGGGTACGGATACACGAGCTTCCACGACAGACGCTTCTCGGCAGGCATGAACGCATGGCTGGGTCGCAGTGTCTACCACACGATCCACACTCCTTCGGTCGGCACCGTACAGGATGCCGTCAAGAGGTCTTTCACCACGGGATATCCCACAGCGGTGGATGCACAGGAGCGCCGGGGAGGTCCCCATTACAACGGACACCCGAACTCCACCTTCTCCCACATCATGGTCGTCTCCGGATACGACACGGCCACCGACGAGGTCCAGATGGTCGACCCCGGAGCAGGTGTCCTGTGGGGTGGCAGCAGAGCCTTCTGGTACCCAAGTCTGGCGACCTTCACCAGGAGCTTTCTGCAGACGGAGGTCGAACTCGATGGCCTGGAGCACATTGGGATCCACACCTCATGACAGGCACGTCCCCGCCTCCGATCCCCCACCGTCGCGCCCCTCACTCCAGGAGCGCACTGTGCCCGGGTCTCGCACTCCTCCTCGTCGGCGCCATGGCACTGGCCGGAGGCTGCACGTCGGATCCCGGAGTCGGGCAGGGTAGCGGGAGCACCGCGACCACTCCGGAGACACCGTCACCGGAACTGGCGCCCATCATGGACGATGTGGAGTTCGATCTGGGTCTGCCCTTTCGCATCGAGGCCCCCGCCGATGGTCCGTCCGAACGCACACAACAGGTCGACACCCAGGTCATCGAGACGGACGGGAGCGAGGTACCCGCAGACGTCGTCGATCGCTGGAGCTTGGGAGGTGATTTCTCCCGGATTGCTTCCTTCCCACTAGACCGCGCACACGTCTTCGGTTCCTTCTCCCCCACTCCCGAGCACATCAACTCCTACGGTGCCGCGATTCTGGGCGCCGATACTGTGGATGAGCTGACCGACCCCGATCCCGACGACTACTTCGAGCCGCAAGACGGGTCTGCCACCGACGGATGGATCGTCTGGCGTTCCTCGACGGTCAATGGCCATGACCAGACCACCTCGGGTGTCGACAACTGGAAGATCGAGTCCCTGGAACGCAGCAGCGGCGCGGTTCGGGTGCTCGCAACGGCACAGGACCTCAACGGTGTCGACACCACGCCCGCGACGCGTCAGTGGGCTCCCCCCACCCTCAACGCGATGCACGCCTACTTCTCCTCGAACGTCGGCGGACCCCGGGAGTGGACCCAAGTGGTCCTGCGCGCCTCCCTCGACGGGTCGGGCGTTCCCGAGCAGATCGGGGTCGGCGGATCACCGGCGGCTCTCGAGGACGGGGTGCTCTACGCCGCCCCCGACGACGAGCACGCGACCACCCTGACCAGGGTCATCGAGGCGGACTCCGGAGAGGCGGGGCCTGGCATCGAGAGGTTCTCCGTGGTCCCAGGCGAGGTTGACTGGCGGGTGGAGGGACTGTGGGCCGCCGGGCCCCATCGGGCAGTCGCCATTTCTGCGGCAGAGGATCCCGGTGCAGGTGTCTACCTGGGGCTCTGGGACGTCGGAACCACGGACTCGGCCCCGGACACCCCCGGCTTTCCACCTCGACGCTGGGTCCAC
Source organism: Propionibacterium sp. (assembly GCA_030460725.1). Taxonomy (GTDB): domain Bacteria; phylum Actinomycetota; class Actinomycetes; order Actinomycetales; family Actinomycetaceae; genus Pauljensenia. The sequence goes on along the minus strand of JAKECL010000265.1, from coordinate 199 downwards.
GTTCCCGCTCCCACGGCTACGGTCAGCCTGAACGTGACCCATCTGGCGTGGGGCAGCGGTTCGCAGCAATCCCCGGCACAGATGTTCTTGATGAAGTGGGACTCAGACGCACCCGAACTGCTCGGGGACGCTCCGGGGTACTCCCCACCCCCCCACCCCCCCACCAACCCAGTCGTGCACATCCCCCAGTCCACCCCCA
>JAKECL010000264.1 GCA_030460725.1 Propionibacterium sp. | reverse complement strand
GACGCGCCGGCCCGCCGCGCGACGTGCGCTACACCCTCATCTGGGAAGAGCCGGACATCCTCCGCGACACACCGGGATCCGCAGCAGACCTTCCCTCCATGCTGGCCCGCGGTGCCGCCGATCCTGGCGCCCTTCTGGCGACGCTCGATGCCCGGGCAGTCATGGAACGCACCTACCGGCAGTTCGTCTCGGTGCCCACCGCGCGTTCCGGCTTCGCCGAGGTCGCACGCAGGGTCCTGCATGCTGACGGCCGCCCAGTCCTGGTGCACTGCACGGCGGGGAAGGACCGCACGGGGTGGGCGGTGGCGATCCTGATGACGGCTGCGGGAGCCACCCCTGACTCCGTGGAGCAGGAGTACATCTCGGTGCGCCCCGCAGTGGGGCCCTCTTCGCCGACCTTCTGGCACAGGCTGAGGAAGTGGGGCTGGACGCTGAGCGTCTGCGACCTCTCCTGGATGTCGAACCCGGCTTCCTACGTGCAGGCATGAACCAGGTCGAGCAGGACTTCGGAGACTTCGGCACCTATCTCCGGGAAGGGCTGGGCCTGGAGGATTTCGAGGTCATGGCGCTCCGCGCCGCCCTCGTCGGTCGCTGACCTGCCGCCACGCACCCGGCCGACGGAAGGAGGGCCGTGCCAGCGCCCCGACTACTCCACCCGCCCCAGCAGGAAGGCGTTGGCTGCTGCAGTGAGCTCCTGATCCACCGGGACTTCCCATCCGTCGACCGAACGCACCGGGGCGAGCATCCTCACCGAGGACGCCAGCCACAGGGCATCGGCATCGGCCAGCTGGCCACTGCGCAGCAGCACCTCCGAAGTGGACAGTCCTTGCGTGGCGAAGAACTCGAAGGCCGCGGCCTGGGTGGTCCCGGGCAGGAGCCCCTGGGCGATGGCGGGAGTCCAGATGCGGGTGCCGAAGCGGGCGAGAAGTGTGGAGGTCGGACCCTCCAGCACATAGCCGTCGGAGCTGGTGAAGACGACGTCGTCGGCCCCACGGCGTGCAGCTTCACGCAGGGCAGCCTTGTTGACGGCGTAGGACAGCGTCTTCGCACCCGTCAGCAGCCAGGGGGCACGCGATGAGATGTCGTGGGGGTACCCGCGGTCCAGGAGGACCACGGAGACACCTCGACGGCGCTCCTCCTCGTGGTCCCCGGCAGGCAGCCCGATGACCCAGCAGGTGGCGGCGGCAGGTTCCGCGTCCTCCACCCCGCGAGTCAGGACGATCTTGACCAGCATCTCGGGCACGGGTTCGCTCAATGCCACCACCTGGAGCACGGCGGCGCGCACCGCCTCCAGATCGGGTGCGGGCAGGTCGAGCATCATCGCGGAGTTCTGCAACCGGGACAGGTGGGCATCGACGGCCTGGGCGTGTCCCCCCACGACACCGAGAACCTCGAAGACGCCGTCGCCGCGCGTGACCCCCAGGTCCAGGACGGAGACCTGCGGACTGCCGGGATCCACGACCTGCAGACGCCCGTCGGTGGGCGTCGGATCGGAGGCCTCCAGTGGGGAGACGAGAATGCAGACGGTCATGACCTACCCTCTCCGGGACACTGCCCACGTGCGGACGTCTCTGCGCTGCGTTCTCCGCGGGTTGCGGCGGTTGCGGCTGAACCTCGCGCCCCTGCACCCTGCGGGGCACGTCGCAACGGATGGGACGCAGCGGCCCCCATCGTAGGTCGCCTCCCTGGCCCCGGTCAGCGCGACGGGTCGAGGGCGATCACCTCGTTCCCCACGACTCCACGAGTCCGACCCCCAGCAGAGGTGACCCGATCACCCTTTCACCGAGCGACCCGAACCTCCCCACTCCTCCCGGGGAGGGCGGCACGCCGAGGGATCAGGCGGGCGGAGTTCAGGATGAACACCGACTCCGATCCCACGTGGACGACGGCAGCAGCCACGGGCCCCAGCAGTCCGAAGGCGGCCAGCGCCATGCCCACCGCGTCCACGACCAGCGTGCCGATGAAGTTCACCATGATCGTGCGTCTGGCCCGGCGCGCGGTGCGCACCAGCGTCACCAGGTCCCCCAGGTCGGAGCTGATGAGCACGACGTCCGCGCTCTCACGCGCCACATCGGTGCCCGACCCGATCGCCACGCCCACGTCAGCCACCGCGAGTGCCGGAGCGTCATTGACCCCGTCCCCGACCATGGCCACGACGTGGCCAGCTGCGCGTTCCTGCTCGATCACCGCGTGCTTGTCCGTGGGCAGCAGCCCGGCCCGGACCTCGCTGATCCCGACGTCGCGGGCGATCGCCCGGGCGGTGTGCTCCGTGTCGCCGGTGAGCATGAGGACCCGCAGCCCCAGGGAGTGCAGGTCGGACACGCAGCGCTGGGCGCCCTCCCTCAGCTGGTCGGCCACCCACAGGGTGCCCGCCCATTCGCCGTCCACCGAGATGTGCACGGGGCTGGCTCCCGCGGGACCCGTCGTCTCCGGCGCGCCCGGGACCAGCCGCTCGGTGCCCACCTGCACCTCGTGCTCCCCGATCCGGGCCGTCACACCCATCCCCGGCACGTGGTCCGCGCTCTTGGGCGCGGGGACGGTGATCCCCAGTTCCTCCGCCCGAGCCGTGATCGCGCGGCCCACCGGGTGCTCGGAGTGCCATTCGGACCCGGCTGCGAGGGCGAGGAGGGGTCCCTGGTCGATCCCCGGCGCGGGATGGACCCCCACCACCCGGGCCTGACCGAGGGTGAGCGTGCCGGTCTTGTCCAGGACCACGGTGTCCACCGTGGAGAGCACCTCCAGGTGGGTCCCGTCGCGCACGAAGGCCCCGGCGCGTGCTGCGCGTGCAATGGAGGCCAGGATCGCCAGGGGCGTGCCCGCAGCAATCCCGCATGCACCGGCCACGATGACCACCGAGATCGTGGCACGCGCATCGCGGGTGAGGAGGAAGGTCACCAGGGCAGCGCCCAGGGCGATGAGGACCAGGACTCCCGCCAGACGGTCCGCGAGGCGCTGGACGGGAGCCTGGGACTCCTGGGCCTCACGGACGGTGGCGATGATCTGGCCGAAGGTGGAGTCCTCGCCCACGCGTTCGGTCGTCACCTCCAGGGCGCCGGCCACGGCGATCGACCCGGCCAGCACCGTGTCCCCGGCCTGGACGTCCACCGGCAGCGACTCTCCTGTGAGTCGGGACTGGTCGAGGCTGGCCGTTCCTGCGAGCACCGTCCCGTCCACAGGGATCCGAGCGCCGGGTTCCACCACGACCACCATTCCCGGACTGACCTGTGCCAGGGGGATCTCGACCTGGGAGGCTCCCCGGCGCACGCATACCAGGGCGGGCAGGAAGGACATGAGGTCGGACAGCGCGTCGCGGCCCCGGTCCATGGAGAGGTCCTCCAGGATCTCCGCGGCGAGGACGAAGGTCGTGATGACCAGGGCGGTGGTCCACTCACCGATGGCGGCGGCCGCTCCGATGGCGATGAGCATGGACAACTCCATGCTCATGCGCCGGGCCCGCACATCCTCCCAGGCCTCTGTGAGGATCGGCCAGCACCCGGCGAGGAGGGCGACCACCGACACGGGCGCCAGGACCCAGACCGGGGCACCCAGGACGTGGGCCACGCCGACCCCCACCGCGCAGGCGGCCACCGCGAGCGTGCGTGCCAGATCGGCGCGGTCGATGCGCTGCCACAGGCCCGGGTCACCGCCCGGAGCGGGGACAGCCCCGTCGGGCTGCGCGAGGGTCTCCGGAGTCCCGCCACTGTGGGTGGTGTCGGAGACTGCGGGGGCCTCCTCCA
>JAKECL010000263.1 GCA_030460725.1 Propionibacterium sp. | reverse complement strand
TCCCACTCCCCCGCCACCGCCTGCCAGTCCGGAACGACCCACTCGCCGGTGCGCCCGGTCGTGTCCTCCCAGTCCGAGCGCCTCGACGCCGACACGTCGAGGGGGAAGCGTCGGCACAGTGCGATCCAGTCCTGGGGCCCGGAGATCTCGAAGACCCGTGGGGTGGGCGTGACCAGAAGCCTGCGGCCGCGATCACGTGTCTCGCCGCCCTCGTCCTCCCTGCACACGACCCCCAGAGGAAGGCTGTCGACCGCGCCGGGTTCGCGCGCCCCCTCCCCCGGCGCGACTGCCTCGTCCCCCGGTGCGCCTGCCTCGATCCCCGGTGTTCCTGCCTCGATCCCGGGCGTTCCGGTCCCGATCCCTGGTGTTCCTGCCTTCGGGGCGCTGTGTCCGTCCCGCCGCCGGGCACCGCCGTCTGGCCCAGCACCAGCACCAGCACCAGCACCAGCACCAGCACCAGCACCAGCACCAGCCAGCATGAGGCCGGGCGCCAGTGCGCGCGTGCTGCTGGCGAGGCCTCTCGGGGGCGTCGACCACCACGGGCCCCCCACCCGTCGCGAGGGGTCCTCTGCCGCATACCGGCGGAACTGCTCCTCCTCCTTCCGCACCGCATGCCGCCACGTGGCCAGAACCGTGTCCGGGTCCTCCGGCTCGCGCGGCTCGGGGACGGGGTCGTCGGGGTAGTCCTCCATCCACTGCGAGGAGGGCATTGAGACCGAAACCCACTGTCGGTCGAGGTCCGCCCCCTGCCCCCACCATTTCAGCGAGGGCGAGGCAAGGATTGCTGAGGCCATGCGTGCGAGCGCCGCACGCACCTGCGGCGTGGCGGCCACCCGGTCGGTGGTGTCGGGCGGCTGCCAGTAGGCGGCCCACATCATGGTTGAGACCAGGGCCCGCAGCGCCTGTTCCGGGTCGGGGACGTCGAGGCGGACCCCGGCCAGGATCTGCGCCACCTGCTCAGGGGTGGGCGGGACCATGGTGGCCACACGGCCTTTCTCCCGTGCCGTCAGCATCCGCACCAGCAATCGCCCCAGGGGGCCCCGCATCCACCACCTCTCCTTCACGGCGATGAAGCGACCGCTTGGGTCCCCGGCGACCGAGAGGTCGAAGAGCACTCCTTGCAGGGGGTGCTGCTCCTCTGGCCCCAGGGCGCCTTCTTCGCAGGCCAGGGCCCATTCCATACACAGGCGCCGCCCTCGTGGACCCTCCAGCAGATGCTCGGGTGTCACCTCCATGGCGCGAGCATATCGGGCGAGGCTGGGCTGCGGGCCGCCCTCGTCGCGGGACTCCGCGTCGCCGAGGACGGGGACGAGGACGACCACGAGGGCGGAGTGCGCCACGGTCCGCGGGCGCTGCCCGTTCGTCCGGATCCCACCCGCACATGATCCTCGAGTGCACCCAGACCACCCAGACCACCCAGACCACCCAGACCACCCAGACCACCCAGACCACCCAGCATGCCATGTGGCGTACATCACATTGGAATGTGTCCACAGATCGCATTCTTCCCACACGTGCATCACGCAGATGCACATGGTCCTTCAGACAATGAACCATGGACGCGACCAGAGGCCTTCCGACCCCCCGGGGGCGGGACCTGCGCGCTCTCTTCGACGACCTGACAGCGTTGATCGAGGACCCTGACGGACTCGGCGCAGCGACCCAGGGCATGGGGGACGACGCGCTCCTGGACCTACTCCGCCATGCCGAGGCAGTGGGTCGCGCGGTCGATGCGGTGCGGATGGTGGCGGCCGGGGAAGTCGCCCACCGTTCCCGTCCCTCCCTGGGCAGCGACCGACTCAGTGCACGCATGGGGTGCCGGACCCCGGCGGAGCTGGTCGGACGCGTCACAGCCGTGGCCGGCCGCACGGCCCGGATCCGCATCGCGCAGGCTGGCCCGGTTCGCGGCGGGACATCCCTGGGTGGGGAGCGACTCCCCGGAACCTTCCCGTTGCTGCGCAGGGCCCTCGAATCGGGCCTGGTCGGGCTGGACACCAGTCGTGAGATCACCTCCGCCCTCCAACCCGCCCTGGACCACGGCGCGCCGCTGCCCGATGTGTGGGCGGCCGAGCGCGCCCTGGTCAGCGCCGTTCTCGGCACGACCGGGAAGGACGGGGAGGACGGGAACGTCGCATGGGATCTCGATGAGGACCTCGACGCCGTCGTGGACGCCCTCCGCCCCCGATCCGGCTCGGCAGTGACCCTGCCCTCCATGGCGGCTGACGACGTCGCCGTGATGGCGAAGGTGTGGGCACTCCACCTGGACCCCGATGGAGCCCTCCCTGACGAAGGCCTGGGGATGCGTCGACGAGGCCTGACGCTGGGAGTCCTGCGCAACGGCACGGTGTCCCTCAGGGGTGAGCTGCTGCCCGAGGTTGCCGCCCAGCTGCAGAGACTGTTCGATGCCCACCTCAACCCGCGGGTCGGCTCGCACGGGAATGCAGGTCAGCAGGAAGCACGCGCCGGACTCCGTGAGGACGCCCCTGCCGGGGACGGGTCTCTCCCCGTCGCACCGCCCGACCCACGCTCGCCCCTCCAGCTGCGCCACGACGCCCTCGCCGACATCCTCCGCACGGCGGCCGGATGCGCGGACACGCCGTCCCTGGGCGGCGCACCACCGACGCTCCTCCTCAGCGTGAGTGCCGACCAGCTCGGTGAGCAGGAGGGGGTGGCATTTCTCGAAGGAGCCCACTCCTACGAGGGCGACGTGGTGGGAAGCGCAGTCGCACGCCAGATCGCCTGCTCGGGAGCGGTGCAGAAGGTGGTCATGGATGATGACGGCCGCATCCTGGCGCTGGGCTCCCCGCTCCGTACCTTCACCTCTCACCAGCGCCGGGCCATCGCCCTGCGGGACGGCGGATGCGTGGTCCCCGGATGTCAGGTGCCTGCCACCTGGTGCGAGGTCCACCACGTCCACGAGCACAGCCAGGGCGGCGCCACGCACACGGACAACGGAGTCCTGCTGTGCTGGTTCCACCATCGGACATTGGAGACCTCGGGCTGGGAGATCCGCATGGTCGGAGGCACACCGCAGGTCAGAGCCCCGGCATGGATCGACTCCCAGCGCCGGTGGAGCCCTGCCTCAGGATCCACCCACCGTCAGTGGCGACACCACGAGCACCGTGGGCGGAAGGTGCAGAAGGCGCGGCGCGCCCCACGCCTGCGCGCTGTGCCGGCCGACACCCAGCGCTTCTCACCTCGGCGACGCGATCCGCAGGCAGGTGGGCGGCCCGACTCCGACTACCCCCGACGGTTGTGACCTCGGCGGTTGCGACCTCGGCGGTTGCGACATCGATGGTTGCGACCTCGGCGAGTCCGGCGTCTGCGAGTGCGACCGCGACGGTTGTGACCTCGGCGAGTCCGGCGTCTGCGAGTGCGACGGCGACCGCGACGGTTGTGACCCCGGCGACGTGTGGGGGGGGTAGGAGACCGGATACGGACATCGTGAGGTGGCACCGTGACCCCGACCCTCCTGGGTGTCCACGAGGACAACGCTGCGACACCACGCTGGAATACTGGCCGGGTGCCCCACCATGCTGACCCCGCGCCCCAGGGACGTTCCGCCCCGCTGCGCATGCTCCTGGAATCCCCTCCTGACCTCCCGGTGGTCGCGGTCCTGGACCAGATGGTCGACATCGCGCGGCCCGGCGCCGCCCTCGTCCTCACGGCACCACCGGGCACGGGGAAGACGACCTTGTTGCCGCCTGAGCTGGCCGTCGCACTGGAATCAGCGCAAGGGACGCCGCCGTCGCCCGCGC
>JAKECL010000262.1 GCA_030460725.1 Propionibacterium sp. | reverse complement strand
CTGCAAGGGGGGCGTTGCGCAAATGGGTGGCGGCCCGCCCCCGCCCCGGCCGCCCGAGGCCTGGCAGGGGTGGCGTACGAGCCGATCCGGCGTGCGGAAACGTGCCGAAAACGTGAGCTCGGACGCACCTGGGGCAAAGTCCGGGCCCCGGGTCCCACGGCGTGTCCCTGAGCGGCGGATACGGTGTGTGACATGGCCACAACTACTGTCGCAACGAAGAAGCGGCGCGCGTGGACCACCACTGTGTTCGTCAAGCAACTCATGGCGGTCTCCGGCCTCGTCTTCGTGATGTTCCTGCTGTTCCACTCGTACGGCAACCTCAAGATGTTCCTCGGACAGGAGGCGTACGACCACTACGCCCACTGGCTCAAGGAGGACGCGTTCGTCCCGATCTTCCCCCACGGGGGATTCATCTGGGTGTTCCGGGGCGCGATGGTGCTGATGCTCGTCATCCACGTCGTCGCGGCGGCCATCACCTGGAAGCGGTCCAGGCGTGCGCGCGCCTCGCGATACGTCGTGAAGAAGAACGCCGCCGATGCCTACGCGGCGCGCACCATGCGCGTGACCGCCGTGCTGCTCCTCTTCCTCATCGTCTTCCACATCCTGCACTTCACCACCGCAACGGTGCGGACGGGGTTCACCGTGGACTCCACGCCCTATGAGCGGATGGTGGCCTCCTTCCAGCAGCCCCTCATGGTGATCGTCTACCTGGTGTTCGTGGCCGCTGCCTGCCTCCACGTCGGACACGGCTTCTGGTCGGCATTCCAGTCACTGGGGTGGGTGCGTGCGGGGACCCGGAGGTTCATGGTCGTCCTCTCCGGGCTCATCGGCGGCCTGATCTTCGTGATGTTCATGGCTCCGCCGCTGGCCATCGCGTTCGGGTACATCTCCTGAGGAAGTGCTGAAAATGACTGACACACTCATCAAGGGTCTCTACCGTCAGGGCGAGGCCGTCTCCGACACCAAGGCGCCGCTGGACGTGCCGCTGTCCCAGTGCTGGGAACAGCGCAAGTTCAAGGCTGCCCTGGTCAACCCGGCGAACCGCCGCAAGCTCCGCGTCCTCATCGTCGGCTCCGGCCTGGCCGGCGGCGCAGCCGCAGCCTCCCTGGGGGAGATGGGCTACAACGTCGACGTGTTCTTCTACCAGGACTCCGCTCGCCGCGCCCACTCGATCGCCGCCCAGGGTGGCATCAATGCCGCGAAGAACTACCGCAACGACAACGACTCCGTCTACCGGCTGTTCTACGACACGGTCAAGGGCGGGGACTACCGGGCCCGCGAGTCCAACGTGTACCGCCTCGCCGAGGTCTCCAACAACATCATCGACCAGTGCGTCGCCCAAGGTGTTCCCTTCGCACGCGAGTACGGCGGCCTCCTCGACAACCGCTCCTTCGGTGGCGTCCAGGTCTCGCGCACGTTCTACGCGCGCGGCCAGACCGGACAGCAGCTGCTGATCGGCGCCTACCAGGCGCTGGAGCGCCAGGTCGCGGCCGGAACCGTCACCGAGCACTCCCGCCACGAGATGGTCGAACTCATCGTCTCCGACGGGCGCGCACGTGGCCTGGTCGCCCGCAACATGGCGACCGGAGAGCTGGAGACCTACATCGGCGACGCCGTGGTCCTGGCCTCGGGTGGCTACGGCAACGTGTTCTTCCTGTCGACCAACGCCATGGGGTGCAACGCCACCGCCATCTGGCGTGCTCACCGCAAGGGCGCTTACTTCGCCAACCCGTGCTTCACGCAGATCCACCCGACCTGCATCCCCCAGCACGGGGACCAGCAGTCCAAGCTGACGCTGATGTCGGAGTCCCTGCGCAATGACGGTCGTATCTGGGTGCCCAAGCGCGCCGAGGACTGCGAGAAGGACCCCCGCCAGATTCCCGAGGAGGACCGCGACTACTACCTGGAGCGGATCTACCCCTCCTTCGGCAACCTGGTCCCCCGCGACATCGCCTCGCGCCAGGCGAAGAACATGTGCGACGAGGGTCGCGGCGTGGGCCCCAAGATCGACGGTGTGGCACGTGGTGTCTACCTGGACTTCGCCGACGCCATCGCCCGACTCGGACGCGAGAAGGTGTCGGAGAAGTACGGCAACCTCTTCGACATGTACCTGCGCATCACGGGGGACAACCCCTACGAGGTGCCGATGCGCATCTACCCCGCCGTGCACTACACGATGGGCGGGCTGTGGGTCGACTACGACCTGGAGTCCAACCTGCCCGGGCTCTACGTTGCCGGTGAGGCCAACTTCTCCGACCACGGTGCCAACCGACTGGGGGCCTCGGCGCTCATGCAGGGTCTCTCCGACGGCTACTTCGTCCTGCCCGACACCATGAGCGACTACCTGGCGCACGCCTTCGGGCTGCCCGCGCTCGACGAGTCCTCACCCGATGTCGTCGCGGCGAAGAAGCAGGCCCAGGACCGCATCGACCGTCTCATGGCCGTGGGTGGCAACCGCTCGGTGGACTCCTTCCACAAGGAACTCGGCCACATCATGTGGGAGTACTGCGGGATGGAGCGCAGCGAGGAAGGCCTGAAGAAGGCGATCGACATGATCCGCGCCCTGCGCGCCGACTTCTGGAAGAACGTGCGGGTGCCCGGCAAGTCGATCGGTGAACTCAACCAGTCACTGGAGAAGGCCGGTCGCGTGGCCGACTTCATGGAACTGGGCGAGCTCATGTGCATTGACGCCCTCCACCGTGAGGAGTCCTGTGGTGGCCACTTCCGCGCGGAGTCCCAGACTCCCGAGGGCGAGGCACTGCGTCACGACGACAAGTACCTCTACGTCGCCGCATGGGAGTGGACCGGCGAGGGGCAGCCTCCCGTCCTCCACAAGGAGGACCTGGTCTACAAGAACATCGAGCTGAAGCAGCGGAGCTACAAGTGAACCTCACACTGAGAATCTGGCGCCAGAGCGGTCCCGAGGACCCCGGTGCCATGCACGAGTACCAGATCCGTGGGATCTCCGAGGAGTCCTCCTTCCTGGAGATGCTCGACGTCCTCAACGAGGAGCTCTTCGCCCGTGGCGAGGAACCCATCGCGTTCGACTCGGACTGCCGCGAGGGCATCTGCGGTCAGTGCGGTCTGGTCATCGACGGGATCGCCCACGGCCCGGAGGTCACCACGACCTGCCAGCTGCACATGCGTTCCTTCCACGACGGTGACACCATCACCATCGAGCCGTGGCGCGCGGAGGCCTTCCCGGTCATCAAGGACCTGGTGGTCAACCGCTCGGCCCTGGACCGCATCATCCAGGCGGGTGGCTACATCTCCGTCAACACCGGAGCAGCACCGGAGGCCCACGCCACGCCGGTTCCGAAGCAGGATGCGGACAGGGCCTTCGAGGCCGCGGCCTGCATCGGGTGCGGCGCCTGCGTGGCGGCCTGCCCCAATGCCTCGGCGATGCTCTTCACCTCCGCGAAGGTCACCCATCTCAACATGCTCCCCCAGGGTGCGCCGGAGAACCTCACACGCGTGGTGAACATGCTCAACCAGATGGACGACGAGGGCTTCGGCTCCTGCACGAACATCGGTGAGTGCTCCGCGGTGTGCCCCAAGGAGATCCCCCTGGATGTCATTGCCACGCTGAACCGTCAGCTCGGCAAGGCCGCTTTCCAGGGCGTCTGAGTCCAGGTTCCGGGTGAGCGGGCCCGGGCCTGTCCCGGGTGCAGCGCTCGCGACGGTGCACCTGTTGTGGTCGGGCACGCGGCCCCGCCCTCGTCAACGCGGGCGGGGCCGCGGCCCATCTGCCCCGGGGCATAA
>JAKECL010000261.1 GCA_030460725.1 Propionibacterium sp. | reverse complement strand
TCAGGCCAGGGTCCCCATGGGATCCCAGGCAGGCAGGACCAGCGGTTCCTCGGTCAGTGCCGGGCACAGATCCTCGGGCAGTGCATCCCGGCGTACCACCACCTCGAAGACGTACTCACTGAACCAGGCGTCGTCCATGGTGAAGAAACCCTTGTCGCCGGGCTCCTCGCCCCAGGAGTTCTCCACTCGCCACCGCCGCGGCGTCCCGTCGACCAGGTCGACACCGGTGAAGAGCATGGCGTGGTTCATGGCGGACTCGGCACTGATGACCCGCTGCTCCTTGGTGGTGGACAGGTCCACGCCGAAGAGGCCGGAGTAGTCGTGGACACCCTCCACCAGGAGGCCCGAGTCGCGGTCGGCCTGTTGGGAGACGTCGGCGCCGAACCACACGGGCTCGCCGGCGACGAGCGCCTGCGACGCCAGACGCTTGATGACCTCGATGGGTGCGTTGACGTACCGGATGGGCTGCCCACCCACCACATTGCCCAGGTGCTCCACCGTCAGAGCGCGCCCCTTGGGGTGGGCAGGGCGCGGGTCGTCGACCAGGCAGACGTAGTCGCGCAGGTCCAGGTCCACGTGACGCTCCAGGAACTCCAGCGGCGTCAGCGTGCCCTCGCGGTGGAACTCACCCCGGTCGTCGCGCCACTCCCAGTCGAACGTGGTCGGCGGCTCGCCCAGGCTGGTCACCAGGATGCGCCAGATCTGGGCCAGGACCGCGTCGGTGGCACTGCCCACGGCGTCCCGGCTGGCACCGGCCGCGACCAACTCCCTCAGTTCCAGGGCGCTGCGGCGCAGCAGGACCTGCAGCTGGGTGTTCATCCTGCGGGTGTTGGAGGAGGGCTGCGTCTCCGGCATGGCCTCCTTCGGCACGACGCCGTGCTTGAGGTAGACCGAAACGGCCATGTCCCACTGGCCACCATCCCCGAGGACGTCTGCCAACAGGAACTGCACGAGGCGGGAGTCCAGGGACTCCCCGGCGGTCGCCACGATGTCCTGGAGGAAGAAGTTGGCGCGCTCGAACTTGTCCCAGAACATGGCGTGGTTCTGGGAGAACTCGAAGTCCTTGACGCCCAGGTCGACCCGCGCCCGCGAGCGCAAGAGGTTCAGGGAGGAGAAGAGCCAACAGCGCCCGGACTTCTTCTGGGCAGTGACCTTCCAGTCGTCCAGCCGGTTCGACATGACGCCCGGGGTGGACACGACCTTCTCGCGTGAGAGTGCCGCCGCGTCGATGCCTGCGGAGGTCACCGCGTTCATCGCCGTGCGCAGCCCATGGTCACCCGCAGTCATGCTCCGCAGCCCCTCGAGCTGTTCCCGTGTGATCATCGCCTGGCCCTGTGCCTGTGCGCTGGTGGCCGTCATGGACCATGTCCTCCCGAGTTGCCCACTGCACGCCCGGTCGGGCGCGCGCATTCGATGCTACGCCGCACCCGCTCCGGGGCGACCACGCCCTCCGCCGGCGGGGTCGGGCGCAGCGGGAGCCATCGGCGCAACGGGCGGGGGCACGAGGGCGGCGCTCACATGCACTCCGGACACATCGAGGAGGCAGGCGGCCCCGGGGTGACCCGACGCTGGGACCTGCGGTCTCTCAGGCGGCGCTGGGCGCCAGGGTGTGTGTCCCCTGGAGGCGACGGTCAGCGTACAGGGCACGTGCCTCGTCGAGGTGGCGCACCAGGGCGTCGAGCGCTCGATGGTCGGCTTCAGGGTCCTCGGGGTGCCACTGCACGCCGAGGACAGGGGCGCTGACATGCTCGACGGCCTCGATGACACCGTCGGGCGCATGGGCGACGACCGTCAGCCCCTCCCCCACCCGGTCCACGCACTGGTGGTGTGCGGAGTGAACTTCCAGGTCGGCCAAGGGGCCCAGTGCCGACGCGAGAACCGAGTCCGGGTCGATGTCCACCTCGTGGCGCGCGAAGTGGTGGTCCTGCATGAGGGTGTCGCTGCGGTGTCCGGGTTGGGACATGTCCTGGACCAGACTGCCCCCCATCGCGACATTGATCACCTGCATGCCGCGGCAGATGCCCAGCAGGGGGATGTTCTCCTCGACAGCCGTGCGGACCAGCGCCATCTGACCGGCGTCGGCGCGTGGCCAGTGGGCGCCCTCGTGGGGGTAGTCGGGGCTGCCCCCGTACCAGCGGGGGTCGACGTCGTCGCCCCCCATGATGAGGATGGCGTCGGCATGACGTGCGCGGGAGACCGCGCCCTCCGGGCCGTCCAGACTGGCCCATTCGCGCATGACGTTCCAGTGCGGAGTGGAGGCGCGTGTGAGCGAGTCCCACAGCATGGAGGAGAAGGCCTCGTAGAGGGGGTCCGCCTCATGCCGGGGCACGATGTTCGAGATCAGCAACGTGGGTCGACGGGCGCTCATGGCTTCGACCATGCCACGAGGGTCGCGAGCCTGACCAGCATGGTCCATCACATGGGAAGCCTTGAATGCCGCTATACCAGCGATGACGTCCCGGGAATGCCTCAAAGATCACTACGATGGTCGGGGCGGCAACGGGGTCGCCGAAGTCCTGGAGGAGGAGTCCGCATGGCGCACCGCGCATCGGGTCGGGAGTTGGAGATCACCGCAGGGGGCTATCGCGCGCGGATCGTGACGGTGGGTGCGGCCCTGGCCGGACTCACACTGGAGGGACGTGACCTGGTCCTGCCATATGACGTCGACGAGCTGCCGGTGGCGTGGAAGGGCAAGACCCTCCTCCCCTGGCCCAACCGCATCACCGGCGGTCGCTACAGGTGGCGTGATGAGGTCATGGAGGTCCCTGTCAATGAGCACTCCACAGGGGCGGCCCTGCACGGTCTGATGGGCTGGGTGGAGTGGGAGGTCGCCGAGGCGGATACGACCCACGTCGCCTTGGAGTCCTTCGTCGCTCCCCGCTACGGGTATCCCTGGGCCCTGGAGACGCGCGTGGAGTACTCCCTGGATGCCGGGCTGGGCCTGCAGGTGGCGATCTCAGCCACCAATGTGGGCAGCGCGAGTGCGCCCTACGGCTCCTCCTCCCACCCCTTCCTCACCCTGGGCGGGATCGCGGTGGACAGTTGCGAGTTGACGGTGCCAGCCGCACAGGTCCTGGAGGTGGACGAGGCACTGGCCCCGGTCGCGCTGCGCGACGCGGGGAGCCTGGGGCTGGACCTGAGGCAGGGACGTCTGGTCGGCGACCAGCAGATCGACCATGCCTTCACGGGCTTGCCGGAGCAGGGGTGGAGCGTCTCGTTGCGTGATCCGGCCGACGGTGCGCAGGTCAGTGTCACCTCCGACGCCCCCTGGTTGCAGATCTACTCCGGGGAGCTGGTGGGACGCCGGGGCATGGCGGTGGAGCCGATGACCTGTGCACCCGATGCCTTCAACTCGGGTCTGGGCCTGGTGGAGCTGGAGCCCGGGCACAGTCACACCCTGACCTTCACGATCCAGGGCACTCCCGCGCACTGAACGTCGCGCACCGTGCCGAGACCTCCCAGGACTGGGAGCCGGTCGTTGTGAGGCATCGCCGCGAAACGCGGTGAAGGGAACTGGCGGAAGCGGCGCATGCCCGGAAGGACAGCTCTGCCGGGAGAGTGCCCGGCGGCAGCAGTGCGCCCATCAGTGGCAGTGCGCCCGACGGGGCAGGCTGCCCGGCGGGAGCAATGCACCCATCGGGAGAGCGCCCAGCAGGAGCGGCCGGTACGAGCAGGCACCAGCCGCCCCTCACCCCACCCGACGCCAGACCACCTCCGGCGCGCTCGTGTCCATCTCCCACTCGATGACCGGGCCGGCGGTGCCCACGCCCCGGAACCACCAGGTCCGGTCCGGGTCCCAC
>JAKECL010000260.1 GCA_030460725.1 Propionibacterium sp. | reverse complement strand
CCGCCGAAGTCCGGCGCAATCGGGCGCGAGGGCCGTCCTCGTCAATGGCGCCACCCCGCGCGCCGGGAAGGGCACGCGGGGGCGCAGGGCGTCACGGGCGGGGAGCGGTGTCACTCCTCCCCGGCGTGGTCGTGCTCCTCGATGGAGTAGTTGAACAGGTCGTAGCGGTCGATGGCCTGCTTGACGAGGTCGCGTTCCACCGCTCCCTGGTCCGCCAATGCCTGCAGGGTGCGCACGACCATGGACTCCGCATCGATGTGGAAGTAGCGCCGGGCCGCCCGGCGCGTGTCGGAGACGCCGAAACCATCGGCTCCCAGGGTGTAGTAATACCCGGGCACCCACTGGCGGATCTGGTCCTGGACCAGGGCGTCGTAGTCCGAGGTGGCCACGAAGGGACCTTCAGACCCGGCCAGTGCGCGCGTGAGGTAGGCGATGCGCGGCTCCTCCTCCGGGTGGAGGAAGTTGTGCTCATCGGCTTCCTGGCCGTCACGACGCAGCTCGTTCCAGGACGTCACCGACCACACGGCGGCATCCACCCCCCAGTCCTCGGCCAACATGCGGCGAGCCTCGCGCGCCCAGGGCACACCCACACCGGAGGCGAGCAGCTGGGCCTTGGGGCCCTCACCGCTGTGGTCATCGACGCGGTAGATGCCCTTGAGCAGGCCGTCGATGTCCAGGCCCTCGGGCTCGGCGGGCTGGTGGATGGGCTCGTTGTAGACCGTGAGGTAGTACAGGACATTCGGGTCACGCTGGTCGCCCTCGCCGTACATGCGCTGGATGCCGTCCCAGACGATGTGGCGCACCTCGTAGGCGTACGCCGGATCGTAGATGACGAACCCGTGGTTGGGTGCGGCCAGGATCGGGGACTGACCGTCCAGGTGCTGGAGACCCTCACCGGTCAGCGTGGTGCGACCGGCAGTGGCGCCGATGACGAAGCCGCGGGTGAGTTGGTCGGCCGCGGCCCAGAACTGGTCGCCGGTGCGCTGGAACCCGAACATCGAGTAGAAGATGTAGAAGGGGATCATCGGCAGGTCGTGGGTGGCGTAGGCCGTGCCCACGACCTGCATGGCGGCTGCTGACCCTGCCTCGGTGATGCCGGTGTGCAGGATCTGGCCCTGCTCGGACTCCTTGTAGGAGAGCATCATGTCGGCATCCACCGCGGTGTAGTTCTGGCCGTGGGTGTTGAAGATCTTCGCCGTGGGGAAGATTGCGTCCAGTCCGAAGGTCCGGGCCTCATCGGGGATGATCGGCACGATGTACTTGCCGAGGTTCTTGTCCTTGATGAGGTCCTTCATCAGGCGCACCAGTGCCATGGTGGTGGCGACCTCCAGGGGACCTGACCCCTTGGAGAGCTGCTCGAAGGGCTTCAGGGCCGGGGCGGGCAGGCGCGGATCGCGCTCGTCGCGGCGCTCGGGCACCCATCCGCCCAGCTTCCCGCGTCGCGCGCGCAGGTACCCCACCGCGGGGTGGCCCGCCGGGGGCATGAAGCAGGGCGGCTTGTAGGGGTCGCGCTCCAGTTCCTCATCCGTGATCGGGATGCGCAGACGGTCCCGCAGCTGCTTGGCGTCCTCCAGGGTCAGCTTCTTCATCTGGTGGGTCGAGTTGCGGCCCGCGAAGTGCGTCCCCAGGGCGTAGCCCTTGATGGTGTGGGCCAGGACCACGGTGGGCTGCCCGGTGTGGTCCATGGCGGCCTTGTAGGCGGCGTAGACCTTGCGGTAGTCGTGACCACCGCGCTGCAGGGCCCAGATCTGATCGTCCGTCCAGTTCTCCACCAGCGCCTTGGTGCGGGGGTCCCGGGCGAAGAAGTGCTCGCGGATGTACCCGCCGTCATTGGCGCGGAAGGTCTGGTAGTCACCGTCCAGGGTGTCGTTCATGAGGTTGACCAGGGAGTCGTCCTTGTCCGAGGCCAGCAGCTGGTCCCAGCCGCGTCCCCAGATCACCTTGATGACGTTCCACCCGGCGCCCTTGAAGAAGGCCTCCAGCTCCTGGATGATCTTGCCGTTGCCGCGCACCGGGCCGTCGAGGCGCTGCAGGTTGCAGTTGACGACGAAGGTCAGGTTGTCCAGCCCCTGCTGGGCGGCGAGTTGCAGCATGCCGCGAGCCTCGGGCTCATCCATCTCACCGTCACCCAGGAACGCCCAGGTGTGCTGCTGGGAGGTGTCCTTCAGGCCACGCAACATGAGGTACTTGTCGAACCACGCCTGGTAGATCGCCTCTGCCGGGCCCAGGCCGAGAGACACGGTGGGGTACTCCCAGAAGTCCCGCATCTGACGCGGGTGGGGGTAGGAGGGTAGCCCGTGCTCCACCGAGACCTGCTGGCGGAACCCGTCCATCTGCTCCTCGCTCAGGCGTCCCTCAAGGAAGGCGCGGGCGTAGGGGCCGGGGGAGGCGTGACCCTGGAAGAAAACGTGGTCGCCACCTCCTGGGTGGTCCTTGCCGCGGAAGAAGTGGTTGAGGCCGACCTCGTAGAGGGTGGCCACGGAGGCGTAGGAGGAGATGTGTCCGCCGACCTTGACGCCGGGTCGCTGGGCGCGGGTGACCTGCACGGCGGCATTCCAGCGGATCCAGCGGCGGTACTCGCGTTCGATGGCCTCATCGCCGGGGAAGTAGGGCTCCTGGTCGACGGGGATCGTGTTGACGTAGGGGGTCGTGTACTCCTGGGGCAGCTGGACGTGGCGCCTGCGGGCCTCGGCGAGCATGTGCAACAGGATGTAGCGGGCGCGCGGACCACCCTTCTCGTCGATGAGTCCCGACAGGGATTCGACCCACTCCGCCGTCTCCTCCGGGTCGTTGTCCGGGACCTGGCTGAGCAGGCCGTTGACGACCGGGTGGTTCTCACTCGACTGACTCACGGATACCCTCTTCCTCGTGGTGGACTGGTGCCGCACAACCTCGTGCCTGACGTCACCATTGTCGCCTCTCCGCACGCCCCGTGCGAGTGGATCCGGGACCTCGGACCCATGAGAAACGCCTCAATTGTCACCTGCTTGCGTGCGGCGGGGTGCTGGGAGCCCCAGGGGAGGGAGCCCGTCCCGGCCCGGCCTCCCCGACGAATGTGGTCCAGGACGCAGAGTGCTCTACGATGGTCCCGTGAAA
Organism: Propionibacterium sp.; assembly: GCA_030460725.1. Lineage (GTDB taxonomy): Bacteria > Actinomycetota > Actinomycetes > Actinomycetales > Actinomycetaceae > Pauljensenia. The sequence continues at coordinate 715 of JAKECL010000260.1, read as the reverse complement.
TCTCTTCGTGCGCCCCGTGTGCACCCGGTGGAAGGTGGTCGTTGGTCGTGGCGCTGAGCCTCGGTTTCAGACAGGGGCAGGTGGTCCAGGAGTTCTGCCCCGATGACGACATTGATGAGGCCCTGCGCGCGCTCATCGCCAGTGAGTCGGGCCATCCGGTGGTCGACGAGGAGTACGGAGACGTCGTCGACGGAGCGGTCGTGTGGTGGCGGGCTGAGGACGCCGAGGAGGAAGATCTCGCCGACCTTCTGGTCGATGCGCTCTCCAACCTTGACGACGGCGGCCTGATCTGGGTGTTCATCCCCAAGCCGACCCGTCCGGGCGCCATTCCGGTGGCGGATGTGGAGGACGCGGCGAAGGTCGCCGGGCTGCATTCCACCTCGGCCGCCTCTGTCGGGGAGGACTGGGCGGGGATCCGCCTGACCGCCCGTCCGCGCACCCGCTGAGGTCCGCTGCGGGGCTGCCCGTCGGACTGTGCTGGCCTCCCGTGCCCGGTCCAGGGCGCGCCCGGCCATCGACTGGCATTGACGAGGGCGGCGCCGCCCTCGTTCGGGAGTGGTGGCGTCCAGGCGGTGGCCGTCGTGCGACTGCGCGTCTCCTCCCACTATGCTGTGGGGGTTGTGCCCGGTTGGGTACGCAGGGCCTGTAGCTCAGTTGGTCAGAGCGCTGCGCTTACACCGCAGAAGTCGTCGGTTCGAGACCGGCCGGGCCCACC
>JAKECL010000259.1 GCA_030460725.1 Propionibacterium sp. | reverse complement strand
CGACGAGGGCGGCGCCTGCACCGCAGGGGAGTGCGGGGTGCGGGGAGCACGGGCGAAGTCGAGGGTGGTGACATCGCTGGAGAGGGCGTCGATGACCAGGACGCGCCCCAGCAGGGGCTGCCCGATCCCCGTGAGCAGCTTCACCACCTCCATCGCCATGACGGACCCCACCTGGCCGCACAGGGCGCCGACCACGCCCGCCTCCGCGCAGGAGGGCACCGCTCCGGGCGCGGGCGGGTGGGGGAAGAGATCACGCAGGGTGCGCCCCAGGTCCTGGGACCCGGGCGGCAGGGCGTCCCAGAACACGCTCACCTGGGCGTCGAAGCCGAGCACGGAACCCCAGACCTCGGGGATGCCGAGTCGCGAACAGGCGTCGGAGATGAGGTAGCGGGTGGGGAAGTTGTCGGTCCCGTCCACCACGACGTCATGGCCACCGAGCACGGCATCGACGCTGTCCTGCGTGAGCCGGGCGCCCACCGCCGAGACGTCCACCTCCGGATCGAGGGCGTGCACGGCACGCGCGGCGGAGTCGACCTTGGGGAGTCCCTGGTCCGCGGAGGAGTGGATGACCTGGCGGTGGAGATTGGAGATCTCCACCACATCGTCGTCGATGACGGTGAGGTGTCCCACCCCGGCGGCAGCCAGGTACTGGATGACCGGCGAGCCCAGACCTCCGGCGCCCACGACCGCCACCCGCGAGGCCTGGAGGCGGCGTTGTCCGAGTTGCCCGAGTTCACCCAGGAGCATCTGGCGGGAGTGGCGACGGTACTGGTCACGGCCGAGTGAGGGGGCGGGATCCACGAGGGGCGGCAGCGGGTGCATGCCTCCAGACTACTGTCGCGGTCCCGTGCGGTCCCGTGCAGAACCCGTGCGGGCCGCGGCGGTCAGGCGCCACCGCAGGGCCCTCAGCGCGCCGCCCGCGCCGCTCCCTCCGCCACGGCCAGACCCCTGAGGAGGCGGCGCACCGAGGCGACGCGCGACGCCCTGCGCTCGGACTCCTGCGGGTCGAGCGCATCGAAGGGCCCACGCCCTGCGGCCCAGGCATCGAGTGCGCAGGAGGACTCCTCCTCCAGGTGGGTGCACAGGGGCAGGCACCAGGTGGCGGCCTCCGCCACATCGGGGAAGACGGCCAGGACATCCGAGACCTGCACGTGGCCGAGTCCGAAGGAACGCACGCCCGGCGTGTCCACCACCCATCCGCCCTCGGGCAGTTCGAAGGCCTCGGCCGAGGTGGAGGTGTGGCGACCACGCCCCGTCACGGCATTGACGACACCCGTGGAACGCCCGGCGCCAGGGACCAGCTCGTTGATCAGCGTCGACTTGCCGACCCCGGAGTGCCCGACCATGACGGAGAAGCGGTCCCGCAGGATCCCCCTGAGCTCCTCCACACCCGTGCCCACGCCGTCATGCCATGAGGTGGACACGATGCGCAGGTCGAAGTCCCGGTAGAGCGCGGTGAAGGACGCGGGATCGGCCAGGTCGGCCTTGGTCAGGCACAGGACCGGCTCGAGGCCCGCCTCATAGGCCGCCACGAGGCAGCGGTCCACCATGCCGGTGCGCGGAGGCGGGTCGGCCAGGGCGACGACGATGACCATGACCTCCGCATTGGCGACGATCACCTTCTCCCCGCGTTCCCCGGGTGCGTCCTCCAGCGAGCGGCGCAGGACCGTGGAGCGTTCCTCGACGCGCACGATGCGGGCGAGCGTGTCCGGGCGACCCGTGAGGTCCCCCGTGAGGCGCACCCGGTCGCCCATGACCACGGATCCACGCCCCAGCTCGCGGGCACGCACGGCCTGGAGGCGCACGTCGTCCTCGCTGACCACCCCGTAACGACCGCGGTCGATGGACACGACCCGCCCCAGGGGAGACCCTGACCAGTCAGGGCGGACCTTCGTGCGGGGACGGGATCCACGACCCGGGCGCACCCGCACCCGCGGGTCGTCGGTCCCGGTGTCGCGGCTCATGCCTGGACCCGGGTGTCGGGACGGTCCTGGGCGCCACCGGTGAGCATCGAGGTCCACAGTCGCGTGAAGCCGGGAAGGGTCTTGGAGGTGGTGGCCACGTCCTGGACCTCCACGCCCGGCACGGCCAGGGCGATGACTGCGGCGAAGGTCGCCATGCGGTGATCGGCGTAGGTGCGCAGCCGGGCCGCATGCAGTGGCGCCGGGTGGATCTCCAGCCCGTCGTCCAGCTCGCGGACCTCGCCGCCCAGTCGCGTGATCTCGGTGGCGAGGGCGGCCAGGCGGTCCGTCTCGTGTCCACGCAGGTGGGCGATGCCCGTGATCCTGCTCGCAGTGGTGGCCAGGGTCGCCAGTGCCGCCAGGGTGGGCGCCAGTTCACCGACGTCGGAGAGGTCCACGTCGAGGCCGACCAGACCTGCACGACCGGGTCCGCGCACCCACAGCGCATCTCCCTCGCGTCCCACCTCGGCGCCCATGCGGGGCAGGAGGCGACGCCAGGCGTCCCCCGCCTGTGTGGTGTCCTGTGGCCACCCCGGCACCCGCACGGTGCCCCCGCACACCAGCGCGGCGGCGAGGAAGGGACCCGCATTGGAGAGGTCGGGGTCGATGGTGACCTCACCGCCGCGGGGTCGCCCGGGGGCGACGGTCCAGGACCGCGAGGAGTCGATGTCGTGCGGGTACGTGTCCACGCGCACCCCGCGCGAGCGCAGGGCCTCCACGGTCATGGCGACATGGGGCAGGGAGACGACCGGGCCGCGGGTGCGCACCGTCACGGGCCCGTCCATGAGGGGGGCGCTGAGGAGGAGCGCGGAGAGGAACTGGGAGGAGGCGGAGGCATCGACCCTGACCTCGCGGGGGCGGCCGGGCAGGGGCAGGACGCCCGCGCCCGACACCTGGAAGGGGAGGAAGCCGGGCTCACCCAGCGAGGTGGTGCGCGCCCCCCAGGTCTCCAGCGCCTCCAGCAGCGGGCCCACGGGCCTGTGGCGGGCAGCCTCGTCCCCGATGAAGGTCGTGGTCCCCTGGGCCCGGGCTGCCAGGGGGGGCAGGAAGCGGAGCACGGTGCCGGCCAGGCCACAGTTGAGGGTCGCCCCGGCGCGGGGCTCGGCCAGCGGGGTGACCAGCAGGTCACCGGTGGCCTCCTCACGGGAGAAGCGGGCGCCCAGCGCCTCCAGTGCTTCCGTCATCAAACGGGTGTCGCGGGAGTCGAGAGCGCCACGGATCCGGCTCCCGGAGGCGGCAATCGCAGCGAGGAACAGGGCGCGGTTGGTCTCGGACTTGGACCCGGGCACCTCCACGACCGCGCTGAGTGGGCCGCGCGAGGTGGGTGCGGGCCACCACTGCGTGTCCCCGGGGGTGCCGGACACCTCGGTGGGGGGAGCGCCAGGGGTCATCCCTGGTACACCCGCTGGGCGTCCTCCCAGGCCTGTGCCCGCACCTGCTTGAGTTCTCCGCGCTGCTGGCAGCGGTTGCGCAGGCTCCAGGTCGCCGAGGGGCGGCCCTGACGGTCGGTGCTGGCGATGACGAGTCCGCCGAAGAGTGCGAGGGAGCGGGAGAGGCCCCGACGCTGGAGGCGGCGCTCCTGTGGGGAGGTGGCCGTCCACACGGGGTTGTTGACCACGGCCAGGGGCACCGCGACGGTGGCCAGCACCGCCGCCGAGGTCCGCACCCCCTTGCCGAGCGCCAGGGAGACACCCGCCAGCGTCGTGACCCCACCCAGGACCCGGGTGGCCATGCGCAGCTGGGACTCCTCGACCTCGATCCCGGCGCGTTCCAGGAGGGGAGTGAGGACGCCGGCGCGCTCGACATGGGGGTCGGGGTCGCGCACGGCGGAGATCCCTTCGGCAATGAAGG
>JAKECL010000258.1 GCA_030460725.1 Propionibacterium sp. | reverse complement strand
CCAGGACGTGGGCCATGGCCCGGTCCCCGGAGTAGCAGTGGAAGACGATGCGCTGACCATGGGTCGCTGACTGGGCGAGCACGCCCAGGGTGTCGTCATGGGCATCGCGGTCGTGGATCTGGAGGGGCAGGTCGTGCAGGCGCGCCATCTCCAGGTGGGCGCGGAACGATTCCTCCTGGGCATCCCACCCGTCGGGCGCCGTGCGGAAGTGGTCCAGACCCGTCTCCCCCACCGCCACCACCATCGGGTCGGCCAACCTGCAGGCCACCATCTCCAGGGCCTCGACCAGGGGGACGTGGTGCTCCCGCAGCTCGGGCTCCAGACCGTCCGGTGAGGGCGTCGTGATGCCTGCATGCAGCGCCGCCTCATTGGGGTGGACGGCCAGTGCCACGCGGATGCCGGCATGTGCACGGGCCAGTTCGAGCGCGGGGTCGAAGTCGATCACCTCACAGGCGGAGGTGAGGATCCGCTCGACCCCCACCACGGCGGCACGGGCCAGCTGCTCGGTGAGTGACATTCGCACCCCGTCCGCGCACGGGATCTCCTCCTCGCGCAGGGGCAGGTGCGTGTGATTGTCCATCACCCCGCCCGCCAGGCGCGGTGGCAGTGCAGGCCAGGTGCGCGGCCTGTGCCGGCTCACCGGCGGGTCACTCCCACTCGATGGTGGCCGGCGGCTTGGAGGTGACGTCCAGGACCACGCGGGTGACCTCGGGGACCGCATTGGTGATGCGGGTGGAGATGCGCGCCAGGACGTCGAAGGGGACCCGCGACCAGTCGGCGGTCATGGCGTCCTCGGAGGAGACGGGGCGCAGGACCACGGGCATCCCGTAGGTCCGGCCGTCCCCCTGCACGCCCACGGAGTGCACGTCGGCCAGCAGGACGACGGGGCACTGCCAGATCTCGCGGTCCAGGCCCGCCGCGGTCAGCTCCTCGCGTGCGATGAGGTCGGCTGCGCGCAGCACGTCCAGGCGCTCTCGGGTGACCTCGCCGATGATGCGGATGCCCAGGCCGGGTCCCGGGAAGGGCTGACGCCACACGATCTTCTCGGGCACGCCGAGTTCCAGGCCGATGGCGCGGACCTCGTCCTTGAACAGCGCCCGCAGGGGCTCCACGAGTTCGAAGTCGAGGTCGTCCGGCAGGCCACCCACATTGTGGTGGCTCTTGATGTTGGCCGCGCCCTCGCCTCCGCCGGACTCGACGACGTCGGGGTAGAGCGTCCCCTGGACCAGGAAGCGGACCTCGGCCCCCTCGCTGCCGGCCTCCGCGACGAGGGCGCGCTGGGCGTCCTCGAAGGAGCGGATGAACTCCCGGCCGATGATCTTGCGTTTGCCCTCGGGGTCGCAGACCCCTTCCAGGGCGGTGAGGAAGCGTTCGGACTCATCCACCGTGACCACGCGGATCCCCATGGTCTGGGCGTAGTCCTGCTCGACCTGCTCGCGCTCCCCAGCGCGCAGGAGGCCGTGGTCGACGAAGACGCAGGTCAGCTGGTCCCCGACCGCCTTGTGCACCAGTGCGGCGGCGACGGAGGAGTCCACGCCGCCCGACAGGCCGCAGATGACGCGGGCATCGCCCACCTGGGCGCGGATGCGGGCCACCTGGTCGTCGATGATGGATCCGGGCGTCCAGTCGGTGCCGATGCCGGCGCAGTCGTGGAGGAAGGTCTCCAGGAGGCGCTGGCCGTGCTGGGAGTGGCGGACCTCGGGGTGCCACTGGACTCCGTAGAGGCCGCGGGAGGCGTCCTCGAAGGCGGCGACCGGGGTCTGGTCGGTGGAGGCGGTGACGGTGAAGCCCGCCGGGGCCTGCTCCACGGCGTCGCCGTGGCTCATCCACACGGTCTGGACGGCGGGCGATCCGGCGAGGAGACGCGAGGGGGCGCCCTCGTCGATGTGGGCCTCGGTGTGCCCGTACTCGCGGGTCCCCGTGCGCCCGACGCGGCCGCCGAGCGCCTGGGCCATGACCTGGAACCCGTAGCAGATCCCGAGGACCGGGACTCCGGCGGAGAAGAGGGCGGGGTCGATGCCCGGGGCGCCCTCGGCGTAGACGGAGGAGGGACCACCCGAGAGGATGATCGCGGCGGGATCCTTGGCGAGGATCTCGTCGACGGGCATGGTGTGCGGGACGATCTCGGAGTAGACGGAGGCCTCGCGGACGCGACGCGCAATGAGCTGTGCGTACTGGGCTCCGAAGTCGACGACCAGGACAGGGCGGGGTGCGGGGGTGCTCACGCGCCCATGCTACCCGCGCTCCCGGGGGGACCCGGGCGTGCTCCGTGCCACCTTTGCGGTGACGCGACGCTGGGATGCCGGGCCGCTGCGACGCCGTCATGGCGGCGCGCCGGGATCAGCCCCGCCAGGCGGAGCTCTCGGGCGGGGACGGTCGGAACGCACCACCGGAACCCGCAGCCGGGGCGCCACGCCAGGACGATGCACCGACCGCGACACCGATGGACAAGAATGGTGCCATGGGTGAGAAGGACCGACGACGCGCGGCTCGACGCGCCGCGCTGGCTGACCTCGCCCTGCGCGGGAAGGAGCGTCGAGCACCCGACGGACGCAAACTCACGCGTGCGGAGCGCGAGGGCATCCCCGTCATGGACCGCATCAATGAGCAGGTCCTCCTCGACGCACGCACGGTGGCCGGTGCTGCCCGCTCCCCCGACGTCGCCTGGCTGATCGGCCAGTTCCTCAACCCCCTCGAGCTCGCACGGCGCAAGAGCCCCAAGTTGCCCGAACGTGACCTCCTCCACCGCACGGTCGCCTTCCTGGAGTCCCGGTACGAGGGGCGCCCGCGTTCCGCCCCGCGGCGCAAACTCGCCGCCGCACTGGACACCTGGTACGACTCGATGCGGGAGAGGCGCCACCACAGGGACTGGCGCCGTATCGCGGGGGAGCCCGTCTCCCTGGCACAGTTCCGGGACTGGCGCGACGGCCTGGCCGCCATGGACCTGGGCGTCATCCCCCAGCTGCACATCCCTGCGGAGTTCCAGCGCGCCCTGGACATGGTCGAGGACTGGGAGGAACTCCTGGAGCGTCGCGGACACGTGGGCGAGCGCTTCTCCCTGCGCGAGGAGGTCGTGCGCCTGCACAACTGGCCGGGTGACCAGTGGGACTCGGGTGACGACTACGCCTCCGCCCAGAAACGCTTCCACCGTCGCCTGCGCGCCGCACGCAAGGCGGGCGCGGACCCGGTCAGGGACCGGATCATGCACCGAGCCCTCTACCTGCGCGAGGGGCTCCTGCTCAATCCCGTGGAGGACCTCGAGTGGTTTCTCGCCGTGTGCCAGTTCCGCTGGGAGGTGCCCGAGGCACTCGACGTGCGCCCGGAGTTGGCCTCCTGGAGGCTCCTGGACCGGGTCGGACACCTCGGGCGCACCTACCGGACCCGCGCCTTTGACGACCCACCCTCCTGGGTGGATGCCCGGGACCCGCGAGGCGTGCCCCCCGAGCTGCTCACGGCCGTGGGTGGACCCGGCGTCATGATCGACCTCGACGAGGACGTCGTCACGGCACTGCCCCCCGGGTGCCGGGTGCGACGCCTCGTCGTCAGTGCACGGGGCCCACTCGGCCCGGACTGGAGCGTGTACTGGGTGGAGTCGGAGTGGGACGACGCCCGCCCCATCCTGGACCTCGTGGAGTCCGCGAAACTGCACCCCTCCGTCGTGTTCGTCTCCGACGGGGAGCCCTCGGACCTGGCGGACCTGGTGCGCCCCTTCCTGGGGGACGCCTTCGAGATCCCGACGAACCCGCTCACGGCCCACAGCCACATCCCCGGTGTCGTGCCGCGGATCCCCGAGCACCCGGATGCGGGCCTGTCCTGA
>JAKECL010000257.1 GCA_030460725.1 Propionibacterium sp. | reverse complement strand
CAGCCCACCGTTCGGTGAGCGCCCGACGCCTCGACCACCCCTCCCCCTGCCGGGGACGGCGCAGCACGGGCGGACACCTCCCGCACCACGCCGACAGCGCGGAGGCATCGGGTGACCCCGATGTGGCTCCATCCGGGTGGGAGGCGTCCTGCCGCACCCCGTCGGTCGCCACGCCCGGGCCCAGGTGCCCGGCACCGCGCAGGCCGGGGTCAGGGTCAGGTGAGGGTGACCAGGTCCAGGTAGGAGGGATCCCAGAGGTCCTCGTCCGCGTCCGGCAGCAGCAGGACGCGGTCCGGCTCCAGGGCCTCCACGGCACCCGGGTCGTGGGTGACCAGGACGACGGCGCCCTCGTAGGTGCGCAGCGCGTTGAGGATCTCCTCGCGCGAGGCCGGGTCCAGGTTGTTCGTCGGCTCGTCCAGGAGCAGGACATTGGCGGCGGAGACGACCAGGGTTGCCAGGGCCAGGCGCGTCATCTCACCTCCGGAGAGCACCGAGGCGGGCTTGTCCACGTCGTCCCCGGAGAAGAGGAACTGGCCGAGCACATTGCGCACGTGGGTGGTGTCCAGCCCCGGAGCCGCATGTGCCATGTTCTGGTAGACGGTGGCCCCCAGATCCAGCGTCTCGTGTTCCTGGGCGTAGTAGCCGAGCTTGAGGCCGTGCCCTTCCACGACCCGTCCGGTGTCGGGCTGCTCGATGCCCGCGAGGATGCGCAGCAGTGTCGTCTTGCCCGCGCCGTTGAGCCCCAGGACCACGACCTTCGCACCACGGTCGATGGCCAGGTCCACACCCGTGAACACCTCCAGGGACCCGTAGGACTTCGAGAGCCCCTCGGCCGAGAGGGGCACGCGCCCACAGGGAGCAGGGTCGGGGAAACGAAGACGGGCCACCTTCTCCTGTTGACGCTCCTCCCCCACGGAGTTCAGCAGGTCCTCCGCGCGACGCAGCATCTGCTGGGCGGCCACAGCCTTGGTGGCCTTGGCCCGCATCTTCTCGCCCTGGGTGCGCAGCTGCTCCGCCTTCTTCACGGCGTTCGCCCGCTCGCGGCGCCTGCGACGCTCGTCCTCCTCGCGCTGCTTGAGGTAGGCGGACCAGCCGAGGTGGTAGATGTCGACCTCTGCGCGGTTCGCGTCCAGGTAGAAGACCTGGTTGACGGTCTCGTCCAGCAGCTTCACGTCGTGGCTGATGACCAGGAAGCCGCCCGGGAAGCCGCGCAGCCAGTCCCGCAGCCAGATGATCGAGTCGTGGTCCAGGTGGTTGGTGGGCTCATCCAACAGCAGGACATCGGCATCGGAGAAGAGCACCCGGGCCAGTTCCACACGACGGCGCTGACCACCGGAGAGCGTGTCGAGGGTCTGGTCGAGGACCCTGTCCTCCAGGCCCAGGGCATGGGCGATCTGGGCGGCCTCCGCGCTGGCGGCCCACCCCCCGGCATTGGTGAACTGCTGGTCCAGGCGGACGTAACGCTCCATGGCCTTGACCTGGCGATCCCCCTCCAGTGTCGACATCTCATGCTCGGCCCGGCGGATCTTCGCGATGAGCGCGTCGATGCCACGCACCGAGACGATGCGATCACGGGCCAGCTGGGACTGGTCGCCCACATGGGTGTCCTGGGCCAGGTAGCCGACGGTGCCGGTGCGGGTGATGGTCCCCGTGTGCTCGGCCGTGCCGCGATCCGCCTCCCCTGCCAGCAGTCGCATTGTGGTGGTCTTCCCGGCTCCGTTGCGACCCACGAGGCCGATACGCATGCCCTTGTCGATGCGGAAGGAGACGTTGCGCACGAGCTCACGGGCGCCGATGCGCAGGGAGAAGTCCTGGACGTTGATCACCCGCGGCAGTCTAGTCGAGGGCGACGCCGCCTCCCCCGAGGCACTCGCCACGTCGCGGAGGCACCCACTGCCCCCTCACCTCCAGGGCCCGAACGCGCATGCCGCGCCCGATCCGCGGCAGACCTTCCATGAGACCCACCATCCAGACCGGCCACGGCACACCGCCTGCACACCGCCGACACCGCGTCGGCACACCGCCGGCACGCCCCCCGGTCCCCACGCGGTGCACAATGGGCACGCACGACGCACCACCGCAGTGCGAACGACACCGTCGCACCGACCCCCGAGGTCGGCGCGCCCCGCGCACCTCCGCGCAATCAGTCCCTGCCCGCCCCCTCACCCTTGGAGTACACCGTGTCCGACCGAGAGGTCACCCACCCCCTCAGGGTCTTCGACATCATCGCCGTGCTCTTCGTCGCCTTCCTGCTGATCTCCAACATCGCGGCCACGAAGCTCATCGCGCTGGACTTCGGCTTCCTGCCCACGGCCCTGATCTTCGACGGCGGCGCAATCCTCTTCCCCCTCACCTACGTGCTGGGCGACGTCCTCTCCGAGGTCTACGGCTTCCGCAGGGCGCGCCGCGTCATCGTGCTCGGCTTCGCGGTGTCGGTGCTGGCCTCGGCGATCTTCTGGCTGGTCCAGGTCGCGCCGCCCGGCCCCGGATACGAGAACCAGGCCGCCTTCGAGGCCGTCCTCGGTTTCGTCCCCCGCATCGTGGCAGCCTCCCTGGCGGGCTACCTGGTCGGACAGCTCCTCAACTCCTGGGTGTTGGTGTGGATCAAACGCACCTGGGGTGAGGAGCGTCTCTGGGTGCGACTCATCGGCTCCACCCTGGTCGGTGAGGCGGTGGACACGGTCGTCTTCTGCACCATCGCCTTCTACGGGGTGATCACCGGCGCCGACTTCCTCAACTACGTCCTGGTCGGCTACGTCTACAAGGTGTCCGTGGAGGTGCTCATGCTGCCCGTCACCTACCCGGTGATCGGGTGGGTCAAGCGCCTGGAGGGTCGTCCCACCCGGCACGCCGACCTGCGCAGGGTGAGCGCATGAGCGCCGACTGGTTGGCCGCAGACGCACCGGGGAGCCTCCGCTCCGGCGTCCCCGAGTCCTCATCTGCGCTCCCGCCGCATGCACTGCCCCGGGCCATCGCTCCCCTCGACGAGGGCGAGCCCGCCCCGGGAGCGGGCGAGGACCTCGGGCGGGCGCCCTCGTGCGCGGTTGGTTTCCGGGTCGGCACGCGGCTGGACCACGGGGCAGGCCTGGGCAGGACGGGCGTGCTCTCCACGCCCCACGGTGACATCCACACCCCCGCCTTCATCCCGGTGGGCACCAAGGCAAATGTCAAGGGCCTCATCCCGGAGATGGTGCGGGACCTGGGGGCGCAGGCCGTCCTGGCGAATGCGTACCACCTCTACCTGCAACCCGGTTCCGCCCTCGTCGACGAGGCCGGGGGCCTCGGGCGCTTCATGAACTGGCCGGGCCCCACCTACACCGACTCAGGCGGCTTCCAGGTCCTCTCCCTGGGCGCGGGCTTCAAGAAGGTGCTCTCGGAGGAGTTCTCGGGCAGCGGGGACACCACCGATCCGAAGCTGCGCATGCAGGCGGTCAAGGCCTCCCGCGCAGTCGTGGACGAGGACGGGGTCGACTTCCACAGCCACATCGACGGGACCGTCCACCGTTTCACGCCTGAGGTGTCCATGGCGATCCAGCACCAGCTGGGGTCCGACATCATGTTCGCCTTCGACGAGCTCACCTCCCTGCTCCATCCCCGCGACTACCAGGAGGAGTCCCTGGAGCGCACGCACGCCTGGGCTGCGCGCTGCCTGGCGGCGCACCGCAGGCTCACCCTGGAGCGTCCCGCCCATCCCTACCAGCAGCTGTGGGGGGTGGTGCAGGGTGCCCAGTACGAGGACCTACGGCGCCGGGCTGCCCGCACGTTGGCGGAGATGGACGTCCAGGGGCAGCACTTCGACGGTTTCGGGGTGGGGGGAGCCCTG
>JAKECL010000256.1 GCA_030460725.1 Propionibacterium sp. | reverse complement strand
CCCCCGACACCCCCAGGGAGCGCATGGCCGTGGCCGTGCCGTCCCAGAAGTTGAAGTCCCCGACCACACGCACTGCGCGCGCATTGGGGGCCCACACAGCGAAGGCGACGCCCTCGACCTCGCCCATGTCCCCGGTGTAGTGCTTGAGGTGGGAGCCGAGGACCTCCCAGAGTTCCTCGTGGCGGCCCTCGGAGATCAGGTAGGTGTCCATCTCCCCCAGGGTGGGCAGGAAGCGGTAGGGATCGTCGACCACGGTGGTCTGGTCTCCGTAGGTGACCTGGACGCGGTAGTCGGGGATCTCCTCCCCGGGCAGGATCGCGACCCACACCCCGTTGCGTTCATGGGTGGCGGGGAAGGTGGCGTGGGCCGTGAGGATCTCGACGGACTCGGCCAGGTGGTGGACGGTGCGGATCGTCACCGATCCCTGTCCCAGGTGCGCACCGAGCACGGAATGGGGCAGGTAATGGCTGCCCTGGGCGACTGCGTCGAGGGTCTCGGGATCCACGGGGACGGGTGTGAGTTCCATGACCCAATCCTCCCACGCGATCCGGCCCGGTGAGTGGCTTCCGTGGCGGCGCGTGCCGGGGTGCGCCATGCGCGGGTGCCCGGGACCCTCGACGCAGTGGCCCACGGCGACGGGGCGCCCTCGTCAGGAACGCTCTCCCGCCAGGGCCCGCAATGCCTCCAGGGGGATCGAGGTCCACGAGGGACGCAGACGGTGCTCGTAGACGAGCTCGTAGGCGGCCTTCTCCACCATCAGTGCGTGGACCAGCAGGCCATTGACCGCACCCAGTCCGTGCCCGTCGGTGTAGCCGTGGAGGAAGGCCTCCTGTGCGGCCTCGCACCACCGGCGCGAACCCGCTCCGGTGCCCGCGCCGGGAGGTGGGGTGTCGGGGGAGAGGGGAGGAAACTCGGCCGTGGAGGCGGCACTGGGGCGCCGCGGTGCCTCGGAGTGCTCCCGTCCGGCCTGGGCGCGGGCGTAGTCGAAGGAACGCAGCATCCCCGCGACGTCACGCAGGGCCAGATCCGGGCGGCGTCTCTCGGCCAGGGGACGCAGCGGCTCGCCCTCGAAGTCCAGGACGAACCACCCCTCGCGCCCCAGCAGGGTCTGACCCAGATGGAAGTCGCCGTGGATGCGGATGGGTGGGGGCAGTTCCCCGAGGTCTGCGACCGGCTCCACGGAGTCGCACAGCCGCTCCACCAGGTCCTCATCCAGATCTGCGACCTCGGCGGCGGAGGCCCGCAGGTTGTCGATGACGCGCTGTGCCAGATCCGGCCCCGAGCCCGGGGTTCCGCGACCGAAGATCTCGGCCAGGTGGTCGTGCATGCGCGCCGTGACCGCGCCGAGCTCACGCGCAGGTCCGGCAGGGTCCTCGTCCTGCGCCGCCAGGGAGACGAAGTGGGCGAAGCCGTCGCGGGCCTCCTCGACCAGGCGCGTGAGGATGCCCGAGACCGCGGAACCCCCGCGGGACTCCTCCGATGAGGGGTCCTGGGGCAGGCGGAGCTCGGTGTGGGCCAGGGGCGCGGGGACGTGGTCCCACCCGGCACCCGCCAGGGCCAGGGGAACCTCCAGGTCGGGGTGGACCCCGGCGGCGAGGACGCGGAAGACCTTGAGCACCGCGCGCGGATGGGGTCCGGGCATCAGCACCGAGGAGTTCGACTGCTCACCCGTGAGCAGGTGGGCACGCCCCGCCTGTTCCAGCAGACCGGGGGTCAGGGTCTCCGCGTCACCCAGGTCGAGGTGGGCTGCGCGTGCCCAGGCCCTCAGGAAGGCCGGATGCTGGGGGCCGTCGACCAACCAGGCTCCTGCCACACGGTCGATGACCCCGGCCGCGCCCACGGGACGGGTGTCGGTGAGGACCAGGGGAACCTGGAGGATGGTCGACCCCACACGTACCAGAGAGATCCACACAGGGTCCAGGGCGGTGACGCCGTCCCAGTCGGCTGGTGCCGAGTCGACGGTGACATCGATGTTCTCCAACAGTTCGAGGTCGCTGACATCGTCACCGGGGAACCAACGGCGCACCCGCAGCCAGGGCTCGATGACCTCCAGGAGGTCGATGTCGGGGGGCCAGGACGCACTCATGATTCCTCCTTCGGCAGGGCCACGGTCAGCCAGTAGAAGCCGTGCCGTGCACAGGTGATGTCCACGGCCTCGTCCTCGCCGACGTCGGGGAAGGGGTTGCCCGACCCGGTGTCGGACAGGCGCCACCCCGACATGCCGGGCAGGTGGACGCGCGCGGAGCGCGGGGTCGTGGAGAGGTTGTTGACGCACAGGATGGTCTCGGCCTCGTCGCGGCGCAGGAACGCCAGCACCGCATCGTCGGAGGTGGACAGCAGGGTCATGGACCCGATTCCGAAGGCCGGGTGGGCGCGGCGTGTGTGCAGCATCGCGCGCGTCCAGTTGAGCATGGAGGTGGGGCGGCGCTGGTGCTCGGCGACGTTGACCGCGCGCTGGTCGTAGGTGGGGGAGGAGACCAGCGGCAGGTGGAAGTCCTCGAGGTCCGCCGTGGAGAACCCTGCCCCCCGCGAGTCGTCCCACTGCATGGGGGTGCGCACCCCCATGCGGTCGGGCAGGGAGATGTCGTCCCCCATGCCGATCTCGTCACCGTAGTAGAGGAAGGGTGAGCCCGGGAGGGACAGCAGCAGGGCGGTCGCCAGCTCGACCTCACGACGGGACCCGCGCAGCAGGGGCATCAGGCGACGCCGGATCCCGACATTGGCGCGCATGCGCGGTTCGGGGGCGTACCAGTGGTACATGCGGCGGCGCTCCTCCTCGGTGACCATCTCCAGGGTGAGCTCGTCGTGGTTGCGCAGGAACGTGCCCCACTGCCCACCCTTGGGCAGGGGCGGGGTGGCAGCCAGCACCTCGCGCAGCCCGTGGCTGGACTCCTCTCGCAGGGCCGCGAAGATGCGCGGCATGATCGGGAAGTGGAAGCAGACGTGGCACTCGGGCGCGTCGTCGGTGCCGAAATAGGCGACGACCTCGTGGGGTGGCTGGTTGGCCTCCGCGATCATGACGGTCCCGGGGAACTCCTCATCCACCATCGCGCGCAGACTTGCGACATAGCGATGGGTCGGCTCCAGGTTCTCGCAGATCGTCCCGTCCTCCTCGAAGAGGTAGGGGATCGCGTCCAGACGGAAGCCGTCCACCCCCGTCGCGCACCAGAAGCGCACGACGTCGCGCATGGCCTCGCGCACCGCGGGGTTCTCGAAGTTCAGGTCGGGCTGGTGGTGGAAGAAGCGGTGCCAGAAGAACTGCTTGCGCACCGGGTCCCAGGACCAGTTCGAGTCCTCCGTGTCCACGAAGATCACCCGGGCGTCCAGGTACTCCGAGGGTCGGTCCCGCCACACGTAGAAGTCCCCGTAGGGGCCGCCGGGATCCCGGCGTGAGGCCTGGAACCAGGGGTGCTGGTCCGAGGTGTGGTTCAGCACCATGTCCACCACGATGCGGATGCCCCGGGAGTGGGCCTCGATGACCAGGGTGCGGAAGTCCTCCATGGTGCCGTAGCGGGGGTCCACCCCCGTGTAGTCGGAGATGTCGTAGCCACCGTCAGCCATGGGTGAGGGGAAGAAGGGGGGCACCCAGATCGCGTCGATGCCCAGCCACTGGAGGTAGTCGAGTTTCGAGACCAGTCCCTGGAAGTCACCCACACCGTCGCCGTTGGAGTCTGCGAAGGAGTGCAGCAGCACCTCGTAGAACACCGCTCGGCGGTACCACTGCGGGTCATCGGAGACGGGAGGCAGTGGTCGTGCACCCGTCGTGGGTGACGAGGGCGGCGCCGGTGGCGGGGTCGCACGCACCAGGGGAATGGCTCCGGTCGCCCCGGCCTCGCCCTGTCCAGCCGACGCCGG
>JAKECL010000255.1 GCA_030460725.1 Propionibacterium sp. | reverse complement strand
TCCTCCTCGAAGGAGGCGTCGCCCTCGTCCGGGGGTGCAGGACCCACCCCGTCCGGGAGCAGCGAGACGCGCTCCCTGGCCCACCGCCTGCTCACGACCGCACCGGAGGTCGTGGCCCTGCCCCGCTGGGACGCGGATCTCGCGGCCCTGTCGATGAGCGAGGCGAGCGACCTGCTCACCCTGGCGTCAGACTCCCGGACCTCATCCCTGCACGAGGGGACGGCGAAGGTCATCCGCAATGTCGTGTGGCCCGGTTCCGGCACCTTCGGACGCCAGGCACTCCAGGCCTTCCCCTCGGACACGCTCATCGCCCCGCCCGGAGCGCTGGCGCCCAGCAGTGACCTCTCCTTCACCTCGGTGACACGCGTGGAGGTGGACCCGACATCTGGGACCACATCCGTGGAGGGACCCACGGACACCACATCGACAGTGCTCACCTCGCAGGCGTCCCTGTCCGATCTCCTCAGTTGGGAACCCGCCTCCGCGGCCGACGAACTCGACACCGAGCAGGTCCTCACCGCACTGGGTGCCGTCATCACCCGTGAGCTCCCGAACCAGTCACGCACGCTCTTCGCACCCGTGGCCCGGGGCACGGTCCTGGACGACGGTCTCACCCGACGGCTCGACGCGCTGGTGGGTCAACGCTGGATGGATCCCCTGCCCTTCAGTGAGGTCGCCGACTCCGACCCCACCGATCTCGAGCGACAGACGGTCGAGGACGCCCCCGCGCTGGAGGAGGTCACGACCCAGGCCCTCGCCTCGATCTCCCAGGCACTGGCGTCCACCACCGCACTGGCGCAGGCCCTCTCCGAACCGCAGGAACTCCAGGACCGACTCGACGACGAGGCGCTGAAGACCCTCTCCGCAACCGGTGACACCGAGGACCGCAGCAGGCGTCTTGCGGCGTTCCAGGGACTGGTCCGCTCCCTTCTCACGGCGGTGCGTGCTGAGCCCTCGGCAACGATCAACCTCATCAACAAGTCCACGAACTTCCCCGTGCGTGTGACCAACGAGCTCCCCTGGGAGGTGAGCGTCGTGGTGGGCCTGCTGCCCTCCGATCCCCGGCTCCAGGTGTCCTCGACCCAGACCACCACCGTCGCACCCCATTCGACGGTCTCCGTGGACGTGCCGGTCACCGCCATCGGGTCGGGGGACATCACCGTCAGGTACCTGGTCTCGACACCCCAGGGTGAGGTCCTGGACGACAACCAGTCCGTCACCGTGCGCATGAGGGCGGGATGGGAGGACACGGGCACCGCCGTGGTGGCCGTGCTCCTGGTGGTGATGCTCGTGGCTGGGGTGGGACGCACCATCCACCGTAGACTTCGTGACCGTTCGGCCAGCAAGGAGGAGTGAATGAGCGACAACCGGGAGATCCCACCCCCACCTCCCCCTCCTTCGGCGACCCCGGAGGACGCAGGGGACACCGCGGAGGTGGTGGGTGCGCCGCGCAAGACCTCCCTGCTGCGCTCCTCGATGGTCATGGCCTCGGGCACCCTGGTCTCACGGATCCTCGGATTCCTCCGCAACTTCCTGCTCCTGGCCGCCATCGGCACGGGTGCCGGCAGCGTCTCGGCGGCATTCGGCGTGGCCAACAACCTCCCGAACACCGTCTACAACCTCCTGGCGGCCGGTGTCTTCGATGCCGTGCTGGTGCCCCAGATCGTCCGGGCGCTGCGCTCCCGATCAGGCAATGTCTACGTCAATCGGCTGATCACCCTGGCAGGGACCATCCTCTTCGGCGTCACCCTGATCGCCATGGTGGCGGCCCCTCTGCTGGTCACGCTCTTCGCGAAGGGCTACTCCGGTGAGCTGCGTTCGCTGAGCATCGCCTTCACCCTGCTGTGCCTGCCCCAGATCTTCTTCTACGGGATCTACAACCTGCTCGGCGAGCTGCTCAACGCCCGGGGGATCTTCGGCCCCTACATGTGGGCCCCCGTGGTCAACAATGTCGTCGGGATCACCGGCCTGGTGGCCTTCCTGGTCATGTGGGGTCCCGCCCCGGGCGACGGGGTGTTCCCCGTGGGGGACTTCAGTTCCCCACAGTTCTGGCTGCTCGCCGGGTCCGCCACCCTCGGGGTTCTCCTGCAGGCACTGGTCCTCCTCATCCCCATGCGAAATGCCGGGGTCTCACTGCGGCTGGACTTCCACTTCCGCGGCACCTCGTTCGGGACCGCCTCGAAGGTCGCCGGGTGGACCTTCGCGACGCTGGGTGTCAGCCAGATCGGCATCCTGTCCACCTCGAACCTGGCAACCCAGGTGGACACCTGGGCGGCAGGCAAGGACGTCCTGTTGGCGGGCATCGCCTCCTACACGACTGCGTTCATGATCTACATGGTCCCGCAGTCGCTGATCTCGGTGTCCCTGGCCACCGCCATCTTCACGCGGCTGGCGAATGCGGCGGCGGAGCGCGACGGTCAGACGATGGCCGACAACTACCACCAGGGCGTCCGGCTGATCACCCTTCTCTCACTCCTGGCCGCGGCCGTGCTCATGGCGGGTGCCGTGCCCATGATGCAACTCGCCCTGCCGCCCGGGGCCTCCCCCGAGGCGGCCCGAGCCTACTCGTGGGTCCTGCTGGCGCTCATGCCGGGGGTGGCCTCCACGGGCATGGTGCTGATGAGTCAACGTGTCTTCTTCGCCCTCGAGGACGCCCGCCCGGTCTTCCTCATGGGAATCGCGCCGACCCTGGTGCAGGTTGCGGTGGGATGGTCGATCTTCGCCCTGGCGGGCCCCGAATGGTGGACCGCGGGGGCTGCACTGGGTGAGACCGTGTGCCGTCTGCTCCAGGGCTTCATCGCCGTCTTCTGGGTGGCGCGGGAGATCCGGGAGGTCAACCCCGGGCGGATCATCGCCTCCTACCTGAAGTTCCTTGCGGCCGCCGTGGTCTCCTTCCTGGTCGGCCTGGGCGTCATCTCCCTGCTCGGTCCGGTTTCCGACCCGGCCTCACGCCTGGTCCGCTACCTCATGGCCGGTGGGAAGCTCCTGGTGGTTGCGATCCTCGTCACCGCCGTCTACGTCCTGGTCCTGCGCCTCATCGACCCCAGCGATGCCGGACGGGTCCTGCCCGACCTCGCCCGACGCCTTCCCCTGCCGGCTGCACTTCGCCGCGCCGTGGCCGGGCGCCCCACGGGAGGGGACTGGGATAATGGGTTGACACAGGACGGTCGAGCCACGGAGGGTGCGATGGAACGGGACCAGGACGGCACCGACCACGACGGGCAGCAGGAGGCGGTCGGGAACTCCGACTCCCCGCTCGTTCCCGGATCACGGCCGGAGACCTCCCCCGCCCCGCCTGACACCGGGCACGCGGCGGACGCCGACGCAGGGTCGCAGGACGCCGACGCCCGCACCTGGTCAGCGATGGGTACCGCCTGGTCCGCCTCCGATCCGACCAACACGGGTGAGTTCCCCGTGATCTCCCGCCTCACGGCAGGGCGCGTCACCCCCGCGGGGCGTGCGGACCTGCCCTCCTTCGACGAGATCCTGCGACCCCGCGGATCCGAAGCCTCCGACGAGGGGGATGCCGGGGCTTCCCCCGAGCACGAGGGCGCCGGGGACCGGCACATGCTGGGCGGAACACCGGACGTGGATCCCGACAACCAGCACCTCACCGACTCCCTCCCCGGGGACGGAGTCGGGATCGACGAGTCGCCTGAGGGGAGAGACCGGGGCGAGGATGCACCCCTTCCGCACCTGCCCACTGATCTCGGTCCCTCCGTTGCACCGGACCCGGAGGGGACGATGCCCGGGGATGCCCCGACCTCGCCCGGGACGGGTTCCGAGGCCGCATCCGCCCACTGGATCGCAGACCTTGGCGCGGAGGAGGTGGAGGAGGCCGAGGGCACACGGCCAGCAACCGGGAC
>JAKECL010000254.1 GCA_030460725.1 Propionibacterium sp. | reverse complement strand
GGGCGGGCGGCAACGGTGGGGACGCGGCGCCACCTTGGTCGGGAAACCGTCGCCGGGCAGTGCTGCGCCCTCAGGAGGTGACGGGACGTGTCGGCACGGAGATGTCGTAGACGGTGGCGGGACGCTGGTCCAACAGCACCGCGAGCACCTTCGCCTTGAGCTCCGCGTCCTCGGCCGTCCCCCAGTGCACCGTGCGGCCTCCCTCCAGGGTGAGGGTCAGGGTGTTGCCGTCAGTGCTCATCTGGTCCACCGAAGCCCGCAGGTCGGTGGGCAGAGCCGCCCAGGCGGTGGACACACCCTCAGCCCCCCGTTGACGCCCAGGACCCTCCGCAGGCAAGGAGACCAGTGGCAGTCCCTCGGGCACCTCCGCCTGGTGGGACACCACCACCCCCTGGTCGTCGACGAGGGCGACGCCTTCGCTGTCCTTCTCCGCCAGGACGGCGACCCTCCCGCTCACCTCCACCCGCAGTCCGCGCGGCCACGAGCGCGTCACCGTGGCATCGCGGACCATGGGGATCGACTCCACGGCACTGACGACGGCCGCGGTGTCCAGTCGGGGCAACGGAGTACCGACGAACGGCGCAGTCGCCGCGAGGACCTGGGTGTCCAGATCCTCCCCCCCGCCCGAGACTGCGATCTGGTCGACCGCCAGGGCCAGCAGGGGGGAGAACAGGATCCCCCAGACGATGACCGCCACCGTGGCCAGGGACGAGACGAGGACCAGCAGACGCGTCCCGCGCAGGCGTCGACGTGCCCTGCGACGCTCCCGCAGTCGCTCCCCCAGTCCCACCGAGACGGCTTCCTCGTGGGAGCCCAGGACAGCGGCGGCGTCCGCGGCCTCCAGGGGTCCACTCAGGGTGCGAGGGGTGCGAGGACGGTCGAGGTCTCGCCCGGCCCGGGCAGTGGCCCCACCGGGGTGCTGGGGGTGGACGGTGTCCCCGCCGGTCCTGCTGCCACCCGTGCGCGAGGGTGCGGTGCGCGCGCCGCCCGTGCTCCCCGGGGTCGACTCCGTGTGGGTCCCGGTCGGTGCGGAGGGCCGCGGGGAGGTCGAACCACCGGTCGGCCTGCGTGGAACCCGCGGGCGCGGTGGCGGCTTCATCCCCGGGTCTCCTCCCGTCGCCACTCCTCCACCACGTCTGCGGCTGTGTGGGTGATCGAGCCGGCACCCATGGTCACCAGGACACCACCGGGGCCCGTCAGACGCGCACCCACACGGGCGGCCTCGTGCATGTCGGGAACCAGGTGGGAGCCCGGCAGATGGCGCGTGATCAGCGAGGAGTCGATCCCGGGGACCGGATCCTCCCGGGCGGCATAGATGTCGGTGACCACCACGGCGTCGGCGGCGGACAGAGCACGCGCGAAGCGCTCGGCGAAGGCCTTGGTACGCGAGAAGAGGTGGGGTTGGAAGACGACGGTGACAGGGCCCTGCCCCGCGACGACCCGCGCCTCGGCCAGTGCTGCGGCGACCTCGGTGGGGTGATGGGCGTAGTCGTCGAAAACCCGACGGCCCCCCACCTCACCCCGCAGCTGGAAGCGGCGCTCCGCACCCCGGAAGTGTGCCAGCGCGGCGGCCATGGCGGCGGGGTCCCCCCCCAGCTCCACACCGACGGTCCAGGCTCCCGCCGCATTGACGACGTTCTGCCAACCCGGGACCTCCAGTACGAGATCCGCACGGACTCCCCCCAGGGTCAGACGTGCGGTCGAGCCCTGTGGGCCCTCGACGACGTCCTCGACGCCCACGTCCGGGCGCGACCCGCACTTCTCCGGGCGCCCGTAGGTCAGTACGCGGTGCCCCTGGAGACGTGCCGCGGCCGCCAGACGGGCGGCACCCTGGTCCTCCGCGCAGCACACCAGCAATCCCCCTGGGACCAGGCGTTCCACGAACTCCACGAAGACCTGTTCGAAGGCCTCCCGGGTGCGGTAGTGGTCCAGATGGTCGGGTTCGACATTGGTCACCAGCTCGATGCTGGGGGTGTAGTTGAGGAAGGAGCCGTCGGACTCGTCGGCCTCCGCCACGAAGACGTCCCCCGACCCCAGGTGCGCGCCGGTGCCGAGCTCGGGGATCACGCCACCGATGGCGGCCGAGGGATCCATACCGACGCCCTGCAGTGCCAGGGCCAACATGGCCGAGGTGGTCGTCTTGCCGTGGGCTCCGGCCACCGCGACGAACCGCATCCCTGCGGCGGCCAGGGCCAGGGCCTGGGAACGGTGGATGACCTGTTGACCCCGGGCACGCGCTGCGGCGAGTTCCACATTGGAGTCACGGATCGCACTGGAGACGACGACGATCGCCTCGGGCGGGACGTTGGCGGGATCGTGGCCGACGTGCACGGTGATGCCGAGCCCACGCAGGGGGGCCACGACCGGGGAAGCGGCCGTGTCGGACCCGCTGACGGGGAGGCCCCGGTCGGCCAGGAGCTCTGCCACCACGGACATCCCGGCGCCCCCGATGCCGATGAAGTGGAAGGCCCGGGGTGTGCCCGGGACGTGATCCCCTCCGGTTGCGGCGCTCCCCCGCCCCGAGGTTCCCGCGTGTGCCGGGTCCTTCCCCGGTCCGGTGCCGAGTCCCTCCGTGCGAGGATCCCCCGTGGTGTGGCTGGTCCGTGTGTCCATGTCGTCAGTTCCCACTGCCCTGTGTCCTTCCCGTGCCCGTGGTGCCCACCTGTGCCAGTGCGAGGTCGGCGACACGTTGGGCGCCGTCGGTGCGTGCATGCGCCGCAGAGGCCTGGCCCATGCGCGTCAGTTGATCGGAGACCAGGAGGGGCAGCAGGCGGGTGCGCGCCACCTCCGCGGTGAAGTCGTGGTCGGCCACCATGAGCGCTCCACCGGTGGCGACGTGGTCCGCAGCATTGAGGCGCTGCTCCCCGTTGCCGATGGGCAGGGGGACGTAGTAGGCGGGAAGTCCCAACGCCGTCAGTTCCGCCACCGTGCCCGCACCCGATCGGCACACCACCAGGTCCGCCACCGCCAGTGCGTCCTCCATGGTCCTCAGGTAGTCCAGGACCTTCCATCGTGAGGCCACCCCCGCAGCCTGCACCGCCTCACGCACGGGGACGTCCTTGCCCCGGCCGGTGAGGTGGAGGACCTGCGTACCCTCGGGGAGCTCGGCGGCCACCGCGCACATCACCTCGTTGAGGTGCTGTGCGCCCAGTGAACCGCCAGTGACCACGAGCGTGCGCAGATCGGGATCCAGGCCCAGTCGCGAGGCCGCAGCCCGCCGGGCCTCCATCCGTCCGCCCTCGGAAGCGCGGATGGCCGCCAGATCCGCGATGGCGGGCCGCAGCGGCAGGCCGGTGACCACGGTGCGACCCCGCAGTGCGCGCAGGGGGGTGGAGGGGAAGGTCAGCGCCACCACAGCTGCGGTGCGTGCACCCAGCCGGTTCGCCAGGCCGGGTCGGGCGTTCTGCTCCTGGACCACCAGGGGGATCCCCAGGGAGTGTGCCGCCCTGTAGGTGGGGGTGGAGACGTATCCGCCGAATCCGACGACGACGTCGACACAGGAGTCCTGCATCACGGTGCGTGCCCGGCGCACCGCCTCCCGGAAGCGTCCGGGCAGGGTCAGCAGTGCGGGCGAGGGACGTCGGGGCAGGGGAACCTTGGGGATCGTCTCCAGGCGGTACCCGGCGGCAGGGACCAGATCGGACTCCAGGCCCTGGGTCGTGCCCAGCACCACGATGTCACAGCCGCGCGCCCTCAGGGCATCGGCCGTGGCCAGGAGCGGATTGACATGGCCGGCTGTGCCGCCGCCCGCCAGGAGGATCGTGGGGCTCATGGGTGTACCTCGGAGGTTGGTCGTGTGATGTGTCGGGTGGTGCGTGGGGCGTGGGGGGCACTGCGTCGGCGCGGAGTCCGGCGGGGGTCACGGCCCGCCGAGGACTCAT